>DASSDE010000801.1:0-3551 GCA_035697365.1 Kribbella sp.
GTGAGGCCCACCTTCGCGGCGTTCGCCTCCATCCCGACCGTCGACGCCGCCTGCCGCAGCGCGCTCTCGATCCCGCTGTCGACGCTGTCCTTGCCCAGTACGGAGTACCCGTCGGTGCCCGGTACCAGCGCCGCCTTCACGTCGCCGTCGGTCACCGCCTTCTCCGCGGCCGGCCGGTCCGCGACCTTGCGGACCTCGAAGCCGGCGCCGCCCTTCGCGGTCGAGGCCTGCTGCACCACCCGTGCCGCGGCGTCGTCGACGACCGCGATCTTGTCCGGACCGCTCTTGCCGTTGATGAGCGCGGGGATGAGCACCGCCGCGATCACGATCACCAGCATCACCACGGTGGAGCCGATGAACGTCTTGTCCCGCAACTTGGTGCTGATCTCGCGCTCGGCGATCAGCATCCACGGCCTGTCGAGATTCATCGGGTCGCCTCCCGGAAGATGTCGCTGAGTGCCACCCGCTCCGGACCGAACTCGAGCACCGGTCCGCGGCTGAGCGCCTCCTGAAGGATCTTCTGTTCCACCGCGTCGTCCAGTACGTCGAACAGCGCCGTACCGCCGGCCACGTCCCGCACCTCGACGCCCCGGACGTCGCGCAGCCAGCCCGCGTCGCCGTCGACGACCAGCCGGTACGTCGTGGACGCGCCGGCCGCCAACTCCGCGACCGGCCCCGCTGCGACCACCTTGCCGCGGGACAGCACGACGAGGTCGTCACACAGCCGCTCAACCAGGTCGAGCTGGTGGCTGGAGAACAGCACCGGCACCTCCGGCGTGACCTCCTCCCGCAGCAGATCGACCATCGCGTCGACGGCGAGCGGGTCGAGGCCGCTGAACGGCTCGTCGAGCACCAGCGCGATCGGCTGGTGCACCAGTGCGGCCGCGATCTGCACCCGCTGCTGGTTGCCCAGCGAGAGCGTCTCGAGGACGTCGGTGGCGCGCTCGGTCAGACCGAGCCGCTCGAGGATCCGGTCGGTACGCTCCGCGGCGCGCTCCGGGTCGAGCCCGTGCAGCCGGCCGAAGAAGATCAACTGGTCGCGGATCTTCATCTTCGGGTACAGCCCGCGCTCCTCGGGCATGTAGCCGAAGTCCCGCCGGACGTCCTGCGTGAGCGGCGCGTCCTGCCAGCGCACCTCACCGGAGGTCGCGGCCAGGACGCCGAGGATGATCCGCATCGCTGTCGTCTTCCCGGCCCCGTTGGCCCCGACGAATCCGGTCATCCGTCCCGGTACGACGTCGAAGGTCACGTCGTCCAGCGCCAGATGATCACCGAACCGCCGGGTGAGCCCACGCACCCTCAGCATGTGTGTCACCGTTCCCATCAGGTCAGCCTCAGCCGGGCTGGTCCACCCGACGATCACCAAGCTAGTGCGCCGGGTCGTGCCCGCACGTCGCCCGCGGGACTGATCGACCGGGTCATCCGCAGGGCGGACCGATCAGGCGCCGGCGTCGTCTCCGGGGGTGACGAGGCCACATTCGTACGCGAACACGACCGCCTGTACGCGGTCGCGCAGGCCGAGCTTGAGCAGGACGCGGGAGACGTGCGTCTTCACGGTCGCTTCGCCGACGTACAACTGGGCGGCGATCTCGGTGTTGGTGAGGCCGCGCGCGATCAGGCCGAGCACCTCGCGTTCGCGCTCGGTCAGCTCCTCGAGCAGGTCCGGCCGGTACACGCGCTCGCCGGCACCGGCGAACCGCTTGATCACCCGCCGGGTCACCTCCGGCGCGAGCAGCGCATGCCCGGAGTGCACGATCTGGATCGCCTCGACCAGATCCTCCGGCGCGGTGTTCTTGAGCAGGAAGCCGCTGGCGCCGGCTCCGAGCGATTCGAACAGGTAGTCGTCGCGGTCGAACGTGGTCAGGATGACGACCTTGCCGGCATCCTCGGTGACGATCCGCTGGGTGGCGCTGATCCCGTCCATCCCCGGCATCTGCACGTCCATCAGGACGACGTCGGGGCGCAGCGCGAGCGCCAGCTCGATAGCCTTCTCGCCGTCGGACGCCTCGCCGACCACCTGGATGTCCGGCTCCACCGAGAGGATCATCCGGAACCCGGCACGCACCAGGTCCTGGTCGTCCACCAGCAGCACCCGCATCGGGTCGTCAGTCACCTGGAACTCCAATCGGCTTGCTCAACGGGATCCGGACCCGGACCCGGAATCCTCCCACGGGACGCGGGCCGATCTCACTCTCGCCGCCGAGCAGGCCGACCCGTTCCCGGATCCCGACGTGGCCGAGCCGGCTGCCGACCGGCGCGTGCTTCGGGCGGCCGTCGTCGAGCACCTCCAGCTCCACCGCGTCACCGAGGTAACGCAACGTGAGGTGTGCGCTCCGGGCCGTCGAGTGTTTGCGAACGTTCGACAGCGCCTCCTGGGCGATCCGGTACACCGAGACCGAGACGGTCTTGGGCAGCTCGGCCGGCGCCCCGATCTGGTGGAAACCGACCTCCAGGCCGAGGCCGTTCGCCTCCGCGATCAGCGCCGGCAACCGGTCCGCGCCCGCCTGCGGTGCCTTCGGGTCCGGCGTACCGACATCGACGTCGGGATCCGCCGCGCGGAGCATGCCGAGCAGCTGGCGCATCTCGTTCACCGCGGTCCGGCTCGAGTCCTCGATCACGTTCAGCGCGTTCTTCGCCGCCGCCGGATCGGTGTCCATCACCCGCCGCGCTCCCCCGGCCTGGATGCCGATGCTGCTGATGTGGTGCGCGACCACGTCGTGCAGCTCGCGGGAGATCCGCAGCCGTTCGTCGATCACCGCGCGCCGCGCGTTCGCCGTCTGCTGCGTGGCCAGCTCGGTCGCCTGCTGCTCCAGCTCGGCGCGCTGCCGGGCGGTCGCCCACGCGGTCCGGCCCCAGAAGTACGCACCGAAGAAGTACGCGACGTTCAGCGCGACGCTGATGATCACGCTCGAGACGTACGGCGAGAACAAGGCGTCGTTCGGGCCGTCGATCGCGTTCGCCCGCAGCGCGTGCACGAAGTTCAGCGCGAGCCAGCCGAACATCCCCACGAACACCAGCGCGACCGCGCCCTTCATCAGCCGCCGGTCCCGCGCCCAGGCGACCGCCGCGTAGATGGCCATGAACATCGTCGAC
The DNA here is from genome assembly GCA_035697365.1 of Kribbella sp. GTDB lineage: Bacteria > Actinomycetota > Actinomycetes > Propionibacteriales > Kribbellaceae > Kribbella. The sequence goes on from DASSDE010000801.1 coordinate 3,094, forward strand.
TGCGTCACCAGGTTCCCGGTGAACGAGAACACCGCCCGCTCCCCGTTCACCACGAACAGCACCGCGACGAGCAGCAGCACCGGAATCGGCCACCGGCGCCGGAAGCACAGCGGCAGTGCGACCGCCGCGCTCAGGACGTACGCCTCGACGCCGCCGATCCCGAGGTCCACGCGCGTCGGCGACCCACCACGGGCGAGCTCGGTCCCGAGCAGCCCGGCCAGCGCCATCCCGACTCCGAGCAGTACGTCGTAACGCTGCTCGCGGGCGCTCGGCGCCGGACGGGTCCACATTCTCATCAGCCTACGGGTGAAACCGCGCCGACCAGGGACGCGTACCCTGGGAGGCGTGACGATCGCCCCAGAAGGACGGAAACTGCTCAGGCTCGAGGTGCGCAACGCGGAGACCCCGATCGAGCGCAAACCCGAGTGGATCAAGACCCGCGCCAAGATGGGCCCGGA
>DASSDE010000802.1:0-2536 GCA_035697365.1 Kribbella sp.
CCCGAGGCACTCGATCCGGCCGGTCAGGTCCCGCATTGGCTGTTCGCGTTCGACGCCGCCGGCATCGCGCTGTGGCGGCTCTTCGCCGTCCTCGGCACGAACCCGGCTCTGCTCGACCCGCTCGTCACCGAGGCGCGGCACCCGGAAGCCTCACCGCTGCTCGCGCACGCCGGTGCCGCGGTGCAGGAGTCGTTGCGCCTCTGGCCGACGACACTCGTCGTACTGCGGCAGGCGCACGAGCCGACGCTCTGGCGGGACCGGGTCGCGCCGGCCGGCACCGAGTTCGCGATCATCAGCTCGGTGTTCCATCGCGACGACGAAGAACTCGACTTCGCCGATCGCTTCGAACCGGACACCTGGCTGGACGGTCGCACCGACGGGCCGTGGCCGGTCATCCCGTTCAGTGACGGCCCGGCCGGATGCCCCGGGCGGAACGTCGTCCTGCTCACCACCAGCACGGCAGTCAGCCACGTCGCCGCGAAGTACGACATCGATGTCGACCCGACCACCCGCGCCAAGCTCACCGGCTCGATGCCGACCACCTTCAACCACGCAGACATCCGCATCGGCTTCTGGCCGCGCCCCTGACCATCCCCTCAGGTCACGCGGTACTTCGCGGCCGCCGAGGGAAGCCAAGTCATGCCGTTGCCGGGGGTGCCGGACGGAGTCAGACTGCCGTCGGCCGGGTCCGGCAGGCCGTCGAACAGCATCGATTCGATGCGCGTGTGATCGTGGAACCATTCGAGGTGGCGAAGATTCGGTACGGCGGCCAGCGCGGCCAGATGCAGCGCGGGCGCGCAATGCCCCGAGACCTGCAGGCCATGCGCCTGCGCCACAGCCGCGATCCGCAGCAGTTCGGTGATACCGCCGCAGCGCGTGACGTCGACCTGCAGGCAGTCGACCGCGCCGGCCATCCGTTCGAAGTAGACCAGGTCGTACCCGTACTCGCCCGCGGTCACGTCGATGCTCGTCTGTTCGCGGACCGCGCGGAGACCGGCGAGATCGTCCGACGACACAGGCTCCTCGAACCACGTCACGTCGTAGGCCGCCAACCGCGCCGCGATCCGGCACGCCTCGCCGACGGTGTACGCCCCGTTCGCGTCGACGTACAGCTCCGCGGGGCCGATGACGTCGCGCGCCTGCGCCACGCGCCGCAGGTCCCGCTCCAGCGACTCGCCACCGATCTTGATCTTGACCCGCGGTATGCCCTGCTCCACCCAGCCCGACAGCTGCTCCGCCAGTTGCCGTTCGTCGTACGTCGTGAAGCCCCCACTCCCGTACACGGGCACGCTGTCGTGCACCGCCCCGAGCAACCGGTGCAACGGCAGCCCTAGCAACCGCGCCTTCAGATCCCACAGCGCGCAGTCGACCGCCGACATCGCCATCCCGGCGACGCCAGGCCGACCGATGTTGCGCAGCGCGACCTGCATCGCGTTCCAGGATCCGCCGACGTCCATGGCGTCCCGTCCCCGCACCACCGGAGCCAAATCGTGCTCCGCGACCGTCGCGCAGGCCGGCGATCCGTACGTCCAGCCGGTCCCGGTCACGTCCCCGGACGAGACCTCGACCAGGACCAGCGTCGTACTGTCCCAGGCGAGCGTCCCGTCCGCCTCCGGCGAGGAGGTGGGGATCGTGTACGCCGAGGCCCGGAGAGTGTCGATCATGACTTGCCGGGGAGGAACTCCTGGACCTTGGACTTCACGCCTTCCTTGACCATGTTCACGCGGTCGCTGTCGCCGCGGACGATCGACTCCAGGGCCTTCTCGATCTGGTCCCAGCTCGCGTGCGGCGGGATCGGCGGGACGGCGGGATCGGTGCGGAACTCGACCACGCACGGCCGGTCCGCGCGCAGCGCCTCGTCCCAGGCCGGGCCGACCTCCTCCGGCTTCTCCGCAGTTACTCCGTGCAGGCCGAGCAGCTTCGCGTACCCGGCGTACGGGAACTCGGGAAGCTCCTGCGAGGGCAGGAACTGGGGCGAGCCTCCCATCGCCCGCAGTTCCCACGTCACCTGGTTCAGATCGTTGTTGTGCAGCACGGCGACCACCAGCCGCGGGTCGGCCCAGTCCTGCCAGTACTTCGCGATCGTAATCAGCTCGTTGATCCCGTTCATCTGCATCGCGCCGTCCCCGACCAGCGCATACGCCGGCCGGTCCGGGAGCCCGAACTTCGCGCCGATCACGTACGGAACCCCCGGGCCCATCGTCGCCAGCGTCCCGGACAGCGAGCCGCGCATGTCGCCGCGGAACTTGATGTGTCGTGCGTACCAGTTCGCTGCCGAGCCGGAGTCCGAGGCCAGGATCGCGTCCGTGGGCAGCCGGTCGGAGAGCTCGTGGAACACCAGCTCCGGGTTGATCGGATCCGCCGACGTGTGCGCGCGCCGGTCCATGACCTCCCACCAGCGCCGAACGTTGCTCTCGACCCCGGATCGCCACGACTGGTCCTCCTTGCGATGGACCAGCGGGATCAGCGCCTGCAACGTCCGGGCCGCGTCGCCGACCAGGTTCAGTTCGAACGGGTAGCGCATCCCGATCATCGT
>DASSDE010000803.1:0-2113 GCA_035697365.1 Kribbella sp.
TGTTCGGTGGCGGCGTCGAGCGCGGACGTCGGCTCGTCCAAGGCCAGCAGAAGCGGCCGGCGGCGCATCATCCCGCGCGCGATGGCAATTCGTTGCCATTGGCCACCAGACAGCTCGACCCCGCCCGGCCAGGTCGTACCCAGCTGTGTGTCCACGTCGTTCGGCAGCGCCCTCGCGACCTCTTCGGCCGCGCCGGCCAGCAGCGCCTCGTCGACGCGCTGCCGATCATCTAGTACGGCGACCTCACCGAACCCGACCGACCGCTGCACGGTGAACTCGAACTGGGTGTGGTCCTGGAACGCGCCGGCGAGCCGGGATCGCCAGGCGACCGGGTCCAGCGCAGAGAGGTCCTGTCCGTCGACCAGGATCCGGCCGTGCGTCGGGCGGTACAGCCCCGCGAGCAGCTTCACGAGTGTGGACTTGCCGGAGCCGTTCTCGCCGACGATCGCGACGACCGTTCCAGGCCGGAGATGCAGGCTGACGTCGGTCAGTGAGTCCTGCTGCGAGTCGCCGTACCGGTAGCTGAGGTGTTCGACGCGGATTCCGTCGGACAGGTGCTCCGGTGGCTCATCACGGCCTGCGGGAAAGCTGGTCGCGTAGTCACGGAGCCAGATGAACCGGCCACAGTTGCGTGCGACCTGTCCGATCCAGCCGATGACGCCCGCGAACGACGAGCTGATGGTCTGCAGACCCTGGAGGACGCCGATCGCGACGACCAGGGACTGCAGCGAGACGGTTCCGGCCAGCGCATCCTGGGTCATCCTCGCCAGCACCAGGACGGCGATCACGAAGAAGACCGTCGAGTGGCCCGCGGCGAGCGCCGCCTTGCGACTCGCCGCGCGGGCGATCGGTTGCCGCCAGGTGGTGACCGAGTCACGGATCCGCCGCCTGAGCTCCGGCCGGTGGCCGAAGACGCGTGCCTCCGCGCCGGCTGCGGGCGAAGTGGTCAGATCGAGGAGGTGGCGGGTCAGCCGGCTGGGTTCGGCGCTGTCCTCTTCGGCCGACTTCTCCCAGCGGACCGACCAGCGGGTCGTTGCCATCCGTGCCGCCGAGACAGCGATCAGGATCGACAGCCTCCAGTCGGCGGTCACGGCGACGACCAGTACGCTGACCGCGTACGCCAAGGTGTTGACGGTGTTGATGATCGTGTTGAGCGCTCCGCCGAGCACGTTCTCGTTGTCACGGAGGATCTGGACCTTGTCGAGGTAATGCGCCGTTTCGAGATGGTCCAAGGTCGGGATGCGGGCGGTGAGTTCGGCGATCTGTGCGTCGAAGACGTGACCGAGCAGCTCCATCTGACGGACTCTCGCAGCAACGCCGACAGCCTGCAGTGCGGTGTTGGCCGCGGTCGATCCGACCAGAGCAACTGCCGCGAACAGCATTCTGTCCAGGTCCCGGTCGACGGCAGCGGCGGCGAAGATGCCGACGAACAAGGGCGAGAGCGCGGCGAGAACCTTGCCGAGAGTCTCGAACAGACAGAGCAACGATTGCAGGGGAGCGGTCTTGATCGTCGTGCCGACGACCAGCGCCAGGCCACGCAGCTCCGGGCTCATCGGGGCACCGATCCGGTCCCGGCGAACCGGCTGGCCTGGAGAGTGAACAGCTCCGCATAGCGACCGCCGAGGGCGAGCAGTTCCTCGTGAGTACCGTCCTCGACGATTCCGGATCTCAGGTCGCCAGGGCCGGCCAGTACGACGATCCGATCCGCGTGCCGGACGCTGGACAGCCGATGGCTGACCAGGATCGTGGTGACCCCTCGCGTGACCTCTAGGAACCGCTCGAACAGCGCTGCCTCGGCGCGCACATCCAGTGCGGCCGTGGGTTCGTCGAGTACGAGTATGCCTGCTCCGCCGGCCACCGCGGCGAGCGCGCGGGCGAGCGCCACCCGCTGCCATTGACCTCCTGACAGATCGGTGCCGCCGTCGTACTCCGCGGACAGGACCGTGTTCCAGCTGCGTTCGAGCCGATCAGGCAGGGCAGCCCCGCCGGCATCGGTCAGCGCCTGCTCCACCAGCAGTTGATCGGCAGTCCCGAGGACGACGTTGTCGCGCAACGAGGCGTGGTACCGCACGAAATCCTGGGAGATCACCGCGACCCGTCGACGCGTGGCCTC
>DASSDE010000804.1:0-5589 GCA_035697365.1 Kribbella sp.
GCCTCGAGCCACTTGTAGACGTCGGAGTCGGCGAAGACCGGGCCGATCGCCTCGCCCTCGCCGATGCCGGCCGCGAGCCGGAGGTTCTGCAGGTTGCCGGCCTTCTCCAGTTGGTCCTGACCGCTGGGGATCGCGTCGGCGCCGTTGCGGGCCTGGCGCGGTGCCCAGAAGCCACCGGTGATGGTCGCCTGGCCGAGTCCGAGGGGGCGTCGTCGGCCCTTCGTGGTGGCGGCCGGGCTGAGGGAGTTCTCCGGGGGTGCACTCATAGCGCGTGACTCCTGAGTTAGGAAAATCCGGAACACGTTTTCCTGCACGAAGGTAGGGACCCGGAAGCGCCAGGTCAACCCCTACCTGTGGATAAACTCCGGGCTCTTCGCGATCCGTGCGGTACTGTCTGCGGAAACTTAGGAAAGGAGTTGCCGCATGGCGTCACGGAGCATCCGCACGCCCGGAATCAAGGACGTGGCCGCGCTGGCCGGCGTCTCGGCGAGCACGGCGTCGAAGGCGCTGAACGATGTCGGGCAGCTCCGCGCGGAGACCCGCGAGCGGGTCCGGCGGGCCGCCGAGCAGCTCGGCTTCACGCCGGACAGCCGCGGCCGCGCGCTCTCCTCCGGGCGCAGCTTCACGGTCGGTCTGATCACCACCGACAGCTCCGGGCGGTTCAGCATCCCGATCATGCTCGGCGCCGAGGACGCGCTCAGCGCCGGCGAGATGGCGCTGGTGCTCTGCGACACCCGCGACGACCCACTCCGCGAGCAGCACTACCTGAAGTCGCTGGTCTCCCGGCGCGTCGACGGCATCATCGTGACCGGGCGCCGGGTGGAGCCCCGCGAGCCCATCGACGTACCGATCCCGGTCGTCTACGCGTTCAGCCCGTCGTCCAATCCGGAGGACACCTCGGTGCTCGTCGACGACCACGCGGGCGCCGCGTCGGCGGTGCGGCACCTGCGGGCGCTCGGGCGCGAGCGGATTGCGCACGTCACCGGGCCGGAGTCACATCTCAGCGCGCAGATCCGGGCCGCCTCGACGATGAATTCGGCGCGGACGACGTTCGTCGGCGACCCGTTGTACGGCGAGTGGAGCGAGCGTTGGGGCCGGCACGCTGTCGACGTACTGCTCCGCACACAGCCGAAGGTCGACGCGATCACCTGTGGCAGCGACCAGATCGCCCGGGGCGTCTGCGACCGGTTGCGGGAGCTCGGCCGCTCGGTCCCCAACGACATCGCGGTCACCGGCTACGACAACTGGTCGGTGATGGCGCTGGCCAGCCGGCCGCCGCTCACCACCGTCGACATGGAGCTCGAGGAGCTGGGCCGCCGGACCGCCAACCTGTTGCTCGACGCGATCGCCGGATCGCCGCATCCCGGCCCGGTCGAGCTCCCGACCCGCCTGATCACCAGGGAGTCGACGCTCGGGACCTGACCTCGCGGCAAATCCGGACTCCGGATGGTCATCCGTTCGTCCGCCGCTGGTTGCCGAAGACCCTCTAGTGTCCTGAGTCGGAGGTGCGGCGAGTGACATCGGTGGTCAGGTGCGTGCATCGTGGTGCTTGGTCAGTGGCCTCGATGCGGAGCATCGTGGGCGCTGGGCAAGTGCCGCGAGGTGCGTGGCTGGGCGCCGAGGGCACCGTCGGACCTCCGACTCAGGGCACTAGATTGATGCGGGTGCTGCGCAAGTTCGTGATCGGCGTGGCGGTGATTGCCACGCTCGTGGCAGGGGTGGGCACCGCACGCCTGGTCATCCCATGGACCGACCCCACCCACGGCGTGGTCAAGCAGCTGGCGTTCCTGCGCGCGGAGATCGACGGCGGCGCGGACCGGGCGGCGCAGAAACAGTTTCCGGAAGGGTATTTCTTCCTGAACGTGCTGTACGGGCTCAGCTGGGTGCAGGTCGGCATCGAGGACCCGTCGCAAGCCCCTGAGGCAACCGCCGAAGTACGGTTCGCGCTCGGCCGGCTCGCCTCCGCCGACGGGACCGCTCCGTTCGACGCGTCCTTGCGACCGCGGTACGGCATCTTCTACGCGGGCTGGACGAACTGGTTACGCGGTGGGCTGATCGCGCTCGGCCAGTCCGACGCCGCCGACCGCGAGCAGTTCAGCAGCAAGTCGGTGGAGATCGCCACCGCGTTCCGGACCGCGAAAACACCGTTCCTGCCGGCATACCCGGATCAGGCCTGGCCGGTCGACTCGGTCGTCGCGATCGCCTCGCTGCGGTTGTACGACGCCCTGGTCGCGCCGCGCTTCGGGCAGATCGCGCGGAACTGGGTGACGACCGCGAAGACCAGGCTCGATCCGGCGACCGGCCTGCTGCCGCACCAGGCGACACCGCAACTGTCCGGTGCGCGCGGCTCCTCGCAGGCAATGATCCAACGCTTTCTGGTGGACATCGATCCTGCGTTCGCGCGGACGCAGTACCAGCTCTTCAAGGACAAGTTCGTCACCGGACTCGGGGTCCGCGAGTACCCGAAGGGCACGGGCGGGAACGGCGACGTCGACTCCGGACCGCTGCTGTTCGGAATGAGTCTTTCCGCGACCGTCGTGGCCATGGGAGCGGCCCGGGCGCACCATGATCCACTGGGCGAGCGGCTGTCGCGGACCGGCGAGCTCGTCGGGTTGCCGGTCAGCGGGTTGAAGACGAAACGGTATGTGTTCGGCGCACTGCCGATCGGGGACGCGTTCCTCGCCTGGTCGACGTCCGCGCGCCCGCTGGTCGCCACCGGCCAGCCGGCGCTCGGCGGTGAGTCCGGCTGGTGGCGGCTGCCCTGGCTCGTCGTGCTGTGGTTACCCGCGCTGCTGCTGTGGGCCGGGCTCCGGCTCAGGCATCGTGGCCGAAGGCGGAGGCGAGCGCACTGAGCTTGCGCGGCAGGTCGTACTCCGCCCCGCCTTCGTGCCCGTTGTACGTGAACACCTCGATCTCCGCCGGACCCGCATAGCGGTGGTACGCCGCGAACACAGTCGACGGCGGGCACACGTTGTCCATCAACGCGACCGAGAACCACGCGGGGCAGGTCGCGCGGGCGGCGAAGTTCACTGCATCGAAGTACGACAGCGTGCCGATCGCGGTCTCGGTCCCGAACCGGTGGCCCTTCAGCCAGCGGGCGATCTCGGCGTACGGGCCGTTGTCGGTGATCTGGGACGCGCGCCGGAAATGGCAGAGAAACGGTACGTCGGCGATCGCCCCGGACAGGTCGTCGCGCAGCCCGGCGACCGCGAGCGCGAGGCCGCCGCCCTGACTGCCGCCGACCACGGCAACCCGACCGCTGTCGACGTCCGGGCTGCTCTTGGCCGCGTCGACGGCGCGCACCGCGTCGGTGATCAGCCGCCGGTAGTAGTGCTTGGCCGGATCCTCGATTCCGCGAGTCAGGAAACCGGGTGCCGACGATCCGTGTCCGTCGGGCGCGATGTCCGCGGTTTCCGAAACGGTTTTTCCGCCGCCGCCCTGGCCACGGTTGTCCATGATCAGGTGCGCGTACCCGGCCGCGCTCCAGGTCAGCCACTCGTACGGGATCCCCCGGCCGCCGTTGTAGCCGATGTACTGCACGATCGCCGGTAGCCGGCCGGAGCGGTGCCGCGGCAGGATCAGCCACGCCTTCACGGGCTGCCCGCCCCAGCCGCGGAACGTGACGTCCTGGACCTCCACGGTCGCCAGGCGCGCGTCGTACGGGGTGAAGACGGCGTCGATGGGGTGATCGGCTGCGTCGTCGAGCGTCTGCTTCCAGAACGCGTCGAAGTCGGCCGGTTCCTCGGGCTCCGGCCGGTACTCACGCAACCGGTCCAAAGGCATGTCGACCAGCATTCAAAGTCCTTTCAGCAGAAGGGGGAAGACGGCCTCGTCGTCGTGGTCCTGCGGAGGGCGACGGCGGCGGCCTTGCCGGGGTCAGTGGAAGGCTGTAGTGACGGGCGAGTCGTCACTGGATGGTGATGGTGGCGGGGCGAATGGTCAGTGGAAAGTGATGGTGGCGGGGGTGCCGTGGCGGTTGGTGGTGTCGACGACGATGCGCCAGCCGTCGGGGCGGCGGGTGACTGTCACGCCGTCATCAGCCGTCGGCCGGTTCAGGCCGGACTTGTCCAGGTCGATGGTCACCGACGATCGGGTCTGCGTGGGATCCGCGATCGCGACGGTTCCACCGGCGACAACCACCGAGGCCGGCCCGTCCGCCGTCAACTCGGCCGCCGTTCCGGCCGTCCAGAAGTTCGCCGCCAGGACGCTGCGCAACCTGATCGCATGCGCCGTGCCGTCCGCGCGCAACCGCTGCACCGGGAGCCTCCCGGCAAACGTTTTCGTCTGCTCGAGCGTTGCCGTCGGCAACTGCACGTAGTAGTACCCGGCACCGGCCGGCGCCGTACCGTGCGCAAACCACACCGTCTGGAACGGCCGGGTGATGACGTCGTCGGTGCCGTACTTCAGGTTGATCTCGCGCCAGGTCGCGGTCCGGTTCTCGCGCAGCGTCTGGACCGGAGCACGATCAGGGAATACGTACCCACCTGTCCCTTCGAGGTGGCACCAGCCCGGCGCGGCGGTGAAGGTCTCGGTCCCGGTGCGCAGCTTGCGGTTCTCGACAATCGTCTCGACCTCACCGTCACCAGTGATGTCCGAGCCGAGACAGACCATCACATCGTCGATCAGGAACCAGCTCTTCAACGCCCGCATCCCAGTGCCGTACCCCCGAAGGTCCATGCCGCAGGCACCGATCGTCCGGCCGGCAACCGAGGTCCCGCCGACCCAGTCGGCCTCGCTGGTACTGCGGAAACCGTAGGAATCGGCCAGCCGTCGAGTGTCGACCGTGGTCCCCGGCAACCGGTACGGGTCGACCGTCGGCCAGTAGTCGCCCGAGTAGTGCCCGAGGTCGTCGTCGTACACCAGCACCATCCCATCGGACAGGTGCCAGCCGTGCAGGTTCTCGTTCTGGATCGACTCGTAGTTGTAGATCCGCGACGAGTACGCACTCAACCCGATCGTGAACGCCGGACGGTGGTGCGCCACCTTGTCCATCCGCGGGTACTGCTTGTGCAGCACCAGCGGACCCCGCGCGGTCGCCTCCGAAGCGAGCACCGTCCGGGCCGCCACCAGGGATGCCGGATCGGTGACTTTCAGAAAGTTCCGGAAAGTGTCCTCGGTGATCCACTGCTTGACCAGCGCGGTGAGCTGCTCGGCCCGTTCCGCCGTCGCGGCCGGGATCAACCGCAGGGTGCCTTCGATGACGGTCTGCGTCGGCGCGTGGTTCTGCTTGCTGGGCCGAGCGATTTCACGGCCGCAGACCGAGCCCATCAGGTCGCCGCGCACGATCAGCGGATCGAACGCGTCGTTGATCCAGCCGTAGATGTTCTCCAGGTCCGGATCCGTGACGGTCCAGTCCGTTCCGCCGAGAAGGTAGAGCAGCGACGAGAGCGTTCCGAGCAGTTCCTTTCCGTAGCCTCCGTTGTACGGGTGCTTGTAGTGCTGCAGGAACGAGCCGTCGCTGGAGAAGCCTTCACCGGTGCCGTCGACGCGGCCGGGTGCGTCGTTGAACGCGAGCACGCTGTTGGCGCCGTTGCCTTCGACATCGCTGATCGCGTCCCGGACCCGGACCAGCGCGGCGGTGTCTCCGTC
>DASSDE010000805.1:0-8049 GCA_035697365.1 Kribbella sp.
GAAGAGAAGGGGGAAGTGTGTCAGCGATGAGTAGGCTCGCCGAGCAGTGCCGTGGTGTGAGGAGTCACGGCAACGAGGGGCTCGGCCGGGCTTCGATCCAACCGGCGGTGTGTACCGGCATCCACGAGGTGAGCTCGTCGATTCCGTCGGTGCGACCGCGACGCGTGGCCGTGCTGAGGCTCAGCAACGGTATGACGACCACGCTCCGACTCGGGTCCGGCGCGGAGTCACCGGCGCCCGGGAGCACTGTCTACGTCCAAGGTGGCCGGGGCATGGGTGACCAACCCGCTTCAGGTGGGGTCATCCTCGCGGCCGGCGACCGGACGTCGATGGTCTGAGTCAGTGACTCGCCGGTCTCAGGTGTCCAACGCCCAGCTGAGGCCGGCAAGTCCCTGGACAGGCACTAACTCTGCATCGGATCGGTGAACTCGCGGATCTCGATCGGCGAGTACGGCGCCTCGGGCAGCCGCGCGGCGATCTCCGTCGCGCGGTCCAGGCCCGCACAGTCGACGACGTAGTACCCGGCCAGCACTTCCTTGGCCTCGGTGAACGGTCCGTCGGTGACCGCCGCCACGCCGTCGGTCAGCCTGACCACCCGGGCGTTCACGGTGGTCAGGCCGACGCCGTCCACGAGCTCACCGCTCGCCTTCAGCTCGTCGGTGAGGACGCGGTGCTGATCGAGCACCCCGTCGATACCCTGCTCGTGCAGCGTTTCCCAGGTCTCTTCGTTCCCGTAGATCAGCAGCATGTATTTCATTGGTTCACGGTAGCGACTACCAGGTAGCGCCGGCCGGCTGGCGCACCGTCGTGTTGAGGCGGTTGAACAGGTTGGTCAGCGCGATCATCAAGATGACGGCGGACAGCTGTTTCTCGTCGAAGTGCTCGCTCGCCGCCGCCCACATCTCGTCGGTGACCGCGTTCGGGTTGTCCGCGAGCCGGGTCGCGGCCTCGGTCATCTCGAGCGCGGCCCGCTCGGCAGCGGTGAACAGGTCCGAGTCGCGCCAGGCCGCGACCTGGTGCAGCCGCTCGTCGGTCTCGCCGTTCTTCAGCGCCGACTTGATCCCGCCGAACACGCAGGGCGAGCAGCCGTTGATCTGGCTGGCCCGCAGGTGCACGAGCTCGAGCGTCCTGCCGTCGGCGCCGGACTGCCCGATCGCCTTGTAGATGTTCTGGATGCCCTTGGTGGCGTCCGGCAGGATCATCGCGGGGTTGGTCATCCGTGCTTGCATGATTGGCTTCTCCATCAGTGTCAGGGTGTTGAACTCACCCCCTTGACGGATGCTGCGCGGCCGATGTGACAGCGAACCGCAGATCTCTTGCCAGCCGCTCCTCGACCGGTACGCGCGCATCGGAGTACTGCGCGGTCAGGCAGATCGGACCGTCGTAGCCGAGCTGCTGCAGCGTCGCGAACACCGCCGGCCAGTCGGACAACCCGTCCTCGGCCTCGACGAACTTCGTCTTCCACCCGGCGTCGCCGCGGACGTAGTGCACGTTCTTCAGGTTCACGATCCCGAGCCGCTCGACGCCGAGCGGCAACGTCACCGCCGGATGATCGCCGGCGAGTGCGTCGTGCGCCGCGTCCCAGACCAGCTTGAACTGATCGGGCAGCCCGTCCAGCAACTGCAGTACGCCGAGCGTCGACGACACGTACCGCCCGTGATGCGGCTGCACCCCGACCTGAACGTCGTAGCGCTGCGCCAGTACGGCCGCCTGTTCGAGCAGCTCGCGGTTGTGCCGTACGGACGCGGCGTACCCGTCGGGACCGAGGTCGGCCATGATCCTGATCATCGGGACGCCGGCCTCTGCGCACGCGGCGAACACCGGTTCGGACAGGTCGCTCGCGACGCTGATCGGTTCGATGCCCTCGGCCCGCAACTGGGCGCTGAACTTCGGCAGCTCGGCCTCGGCGTTCGACGGTGTGACGTACGCCGAGTCGCGCACCGGCACCTCGGCGCCGCCGAACCCGATCCCGGCGATCAGCCGGCCGAGCTCGGCACCGGGCAGCCCCGCCCACGGTTTGGTGAAGACGGACCACAGACACGACATCAACGGCCTCCCAGCCCACTCATCAGTCGATTTAGGTTGTGTCGGTTCGATCGGGTAACGTGATTATCGGTTGCGATAGCCAAGCAGCCAGCAGTCAGTACCAGCAGCAAACCGCGGCCGGGTGGGTCGTGGCAGTGCGGGGAGCCTTCTTGCGCAATTAGGCACGGCCGTGAACCGCGAACCTCAACCCCACAAGGGTTGAAATCCCGGACCGTTGGTTTCGGGAGGACGCCAAGGTGATACCTCGGACGATCTGCCGAGGTGCTGAAAGAACAAGCGGGTTCGGCGCCTCCTCCGCTGGAGGCGCCCACCCCGATCACCCCGAGCGCGGTGAAGGCGTGCGGCAGGATCATGCCCGGCCAGGTGTCGATCCCGTGCAGCTTCGCGACCAGTACGAACTGCGGGATCAGCGTCACCTGCGACGGGATCATCAGCGTCGCGAGGTAGATCCCGAACAGCCAGCTGCGGCCGGGGAAGTTCAGCCGCGCGAACGCGTACGCGGCCAGTGCGGCCGTGACGGTCTCGAGGATCGTCGTCCCGGCGGCGAAGTAGATCGTGTTCAGCAGGTATCTGCCGAGCGGGACCAGGTCGAACGCGCGGGTCAGGTTCTCGGGGTGCCAGCTGCTCGGCCAGAACGACGGCTTCGCGGCCATCGACTCCGCGTCGGACTGGAACGCGACCAGCACCATCATGACGACCGGGATCAGCGTGACGCCGGTGACCACGAAGCAGGTGAAGACGATCAGCCGGCGCCGGATATCAGTTGTCATAGTGGACCAGCCTCCGCTGGAACAGGAACTGCGTGGTGGTGATCAGGACGATGAATGCGAACAGGACGAGCGACTGCGCTGCCGCGTACCCCTGGTCGTAGTTCTCGAAGCCGGTCCGGTAGATGTACATGACCAGCGTGGTGGTGCGGGTGCCCGGGCCGCCGTTGGTCATGATCAGCGCCTGGTCGAAGACCTGGAACGAGCCGATCACCGACGTGACGATCACGAAGAACAGTGCGGGGGAGAGCATCGGCAGCGTGATGTGCCGGAAGCTGTTCCACGGTGACGTACCGTCGACCCGCCCGGCCTCGTAGAGCTGCTGCGGAATCGCCTGCAGCCCCGCGAGGAACACCACCATGCCGAACCCGAAGCTCTTCCAGACGCTCATCAGGATCAGCGCCGGCATCGCCCAGTTGTCCGAGATCAGCCAGGACGGCCCGCCGATGCCGAACCATCCGAGCACGGCGTTCACCAGGCCGTCGTGCGGGATGTAGAGCCAGATCCAGACGAACGCCACCGCGACCGTGATCGTTGCGTACGGCAACAGCAGCAGGCTGCGGAAGACCGCGATCCGCTTGAGTCCCTGATTGAGCAGCAGGGCGAGCGCGAGGCTGACCAGGATCGTGAGCGGGACGCTGACCAGGGTGAAGTACGCCGTGTTGCCGAGCGCCGCCCAGAACGTCGGGTCCGGGCCGAGGCGGGCGAAGTTGTGCAGCCCGGCCCAGGTCGGTGCGCTGAACAGGTTCCAGTTCAGCAGCGAGATCACGCCTGCGGCGAGGACCGGTCCGGCGGTGAAGATCAGGAACCCGATCAGGCTGGGCAGGATGAACAGCCACGCGGTGAGCGCCTCACGGCTGCGCCAGCGCGGGGGAGGTGCCTGCTTGGGCACAGCCCCGGCCGCGGTGACAGGAGCGGTGCCTGCCGTAGAGATGGCCATCGTGATCACCCCTTCCTGGCGGCGGCTTGGCGGGTGGTGTCGAGATGCTGACGCATCAGTACGTCGAGTCGCGGTGTCAGGCCGCTGATCGCGTCCGCGACGGTGACCTGACCGAGGAACGTCCGCGGCAGGTCCTGACCGAGCAGCTGCTTGACCTGGTTCCAGTTCGTGGTGACGTCGAACGCGTGCCCGCCGGCGAGCTTCCCGGCGAGGATCTCCTGGACGATGCCGAGATTGTCCGGCGGCGGCTGGAAGGCGCTGCCCGCGCTGAGCCGGGCCGGGTTGTTCCGGCCGGCCTTCGCGTAGATGTCGAGGGCACCGGTGCTGGTCAGCGTCTTGAGCAGCTTCCACGCGAGGTCCAGTTGCGCACCCTCGCGTACCCCCGACGGAATCGCGAAGCTGGATCCCGAGACGCGCGGTGTGCTGCCCTTGGCGCCGGCAGGGAACGGGATGATGTCCCAGTCGAACTTCGCCTTCCGGGCGTTCACCACCTGCCAGGGCCCGTTCTGCATGAACGCGACGTTGCCCTGCAGGAAGTTGGACAGTGAACTCTCGGTCACGAGGTTCTTGATCGGCGGCGTCACCTGGTCCTTGACGAACAGGTCGATGACGTACTGCAGCGCTTCCATCGCCTCCGGATCGCCGAGCGCGCTGCGGCTCGCGTCCGCGCTCATCACGTTGCCGCCGGCGCAGTAGATCCACGACACCAGGTCGTCGATCGACGGCGCGCAGGTGAAGCCGTACTGCTCGCCGGGTTTCGTGAGCTGTTTGGCCAGGCCGCGGAACGTTGCCCAGGACATCGGTTCGGTCCGGGACGGGAGCGGGATGCCCTGTTTGTTCAGCAGGTCCTTGTTGTAGTACATGACGGTCGGCGCGACATCGAAGCCGATCGCGTACGTCTTGTCGTTGAAGCTCGAGATCTTCCGGCTGGTGTCGTAGAAGTCGTCCAGCTGGAAGTCCGGGTCCGCGGCGATCAGGTCGTCGAGCGGCCGGTGCGCGCCGCGGGCGGCGTAGGTCGGGATCAGCGTGCCGTTCAGCGCGGTGACCAGGCTCGCCGTACCGCTGACGAGCTGCAGGTCCAGCTTGGTCGGGTAGCCGCTCGACGGGGTCAGCGTGGCGACGGACCGTACGCCGAGCTGCTTCTCGACGTACGTACCGAAGTCGTCCCACACCTTCTTCTCGGCGGCGCTGCTGGACCACATGGCCCAGGTCGCGGTGCCGGCCGGCGGGCCGGACGAACATCCGGCCGCGACGGCCCCGACCCCGGCCAGGCCGGTCAGCTGCAGGAACCTGCGGCGGGACAGGTTGCTCCTCATGGTTCTCCTCACCGGTAGAGCAGGTCGATCGACTCGGCGCGGATCCGCTCCTCGTCGACCTCGACGCCCAGTCCAGGGGCGGTGGGGACCGTTGCGACGGCCTTGGTGATGCTCAGCCCCTCGACGTACAGATCGGTCAGTAGCTCCGGCCCGTTGAGCTCGGCGGGGAGGGCGAGCTCGAGCTGACTGAACAGGTGCAGCGCGGCGGCGAACGCGACACCGCAGTCGGTGAGACCGCTGGCGAGGAGCTCCACCCCGCCGGCGAGCGCGGTCTGCGCGGTCTTCAGGGCGTTGCGCAACCCGCCGGACTTGCAGACCTTGATCACGACCAGGTCCGCGGCGTCCAGCCGGATCGCGCGGGCCAGGTCCGGCGCGGAGAAGCTGCCCTCGTCGATCGCGATCGGCAGGTCGATCAGACCACGCAAGCGCTGCATCGCGAGCGTGTCGGTGCTCGGCACGGGTTGCTCGACGCAGTGGAGCGTGCGGATGTGGCGGGTCCGGTCGAGCAATTGCCTGAGGGCTGCGGGGCGGTAGGACTGGTTCGCGTCCAGCCAGACAGGCTTGCCGTCGGCCACTTCCGCGACGGTCTCGATCGCGGCCGTGTCGGCGTCCAGGTCGCCACCGATCTTGACCTTGTACGCGGCATAGTCCGACGACTGGATCGCGTGGTCGCGGACCGCATCCTGGTCCCCGACCCCGATCGCCGAACAGAGCGGGATCTCGTCGTACACCTTGCCGCCGAGCAACGCGTGCACCGGTACGCCGGCCAGCTTGCCGGCCGCGTCGTGCATCGCGACGTCGACGGCCGCGCGGGCGAACGGGAAGCCGTTCGAGACCGCGGGGCTGAGACGCTTGGCGGCGCGCTGGTGGAACAGCTCGACGTCGAACGGCGTGAGCTCGAGCAGGATCGGCGCGAGGTGGCGGCGGATGACGACTGCCATCGTCTCGGCGGTCTCGTAGCTCCAGCTCGGAAGGGCCCGCTGCTCGCCCCACCCGACGACGCCGTCCTCGGTCGTGAGCTTCACGAACACGACAGCGCCGGCCTGGTCAGGTGCGGCGTCGGGGGCACCGACGGCGCCGCTGCCGAGGACGAACCTGCGGGCGAACGGCACCGCGACCGGGAAGACCTCGACCTGCGCGATCCGGCTCATGCCGCGATCGACCAGACGGCCGGGTCGACGAAGCTCGGCCCGCGGGTACCGTCCGCGAGCCATTGCAGCGCGTCCTTCAGCACGTAGCCGGCGAGCGCCAGGTGGCCTTCCGCGGTGTCGCCCGCAACGTGCGGCGTGAGCAGCAGGTTCGGTGCGGCCAGAACGTTCGCCTCGAACGTCGGCGGTTCGGGGTCGTACACGTCCAGGGCGGCGTAGATCCGGCCGTCGAGCGCGTCGTCGAGCAACGCGCCCTGGTCGATCGCCGGACCGCGGGACGAGTTCACCACGACCGCACCGTCCGGCAGGTTCTCGATCAGCGCGCGGGTGATCAGGCCCTTGGTCTCGGGGACGTTCGGGACGTGGACGGTCAGGAACGGTGCGCTCGCGGCGTCCTCGAGCGACGCCGTCCGGACGCCGAGTTCCTGGGCGCGGTCGTCCTTCAGGTACGGGTCGTAGACGGCGATGTCGCAGCCGAACGGTTTGAGCATCGTGATCAGTGCGCGGGCGGTGCTGCTGGCGCCGATGATGCCGACTTTCGCGCCGGCCAGTTCGTGGCCGCGGTACTCGGTCTGCTTCCACCCGCCGCCGCGGATCGCGCCGTCGAACCGGGGCAGTCGGCGGGCCAGGGTCAGCATCGCGCCGAGGCAGTACTCGCCGACCGACCACGCGATCCGCGGTCCGGCCGAGAAGACGCCGACACCCTGGTCGAGGATCGCCGGGTCGATCAGGTTCTTGACCGTGCCGGCCGCGTGCGCGACGACCTTGGGTCCGGTGCCCTCTGCCCACAGCTCCTTGCCGAGCCGTGGTGTTCCCCAGCTGGTCAGCAGCACGTCCGCGCCGGCGGCCAGCTCCGGTATCGCGGCCGGGTCGAGTGCGGGCGGCTTCGCCAGGGACCCCGTGCCGGTGGTGTGTTCGGCGGCCGCCCAAGTGACGTCGAACCGCTCCTCGAGCAGCTGGCGGGTGGCTGCATCGATCACGTCGGCAGCACGTTCGGGGGAGATCAGGGCGGCAAGTCTGGGCACAAGATTCGGCGCAAGATTCGGCACTGGATTCGGCACCGGGAGGCTCCTTCACTGGGTGGTGCCTCGACGGTAGGCGCTTTCCGTTATGCGGGTCCAAGCCCATTTACGTATGGACCGATACCGTGCTTGCATGGGCGGCGTGGACCTGTCGCTGCAGCAACTGCGTGGATTCGTCGCCGTCGCCGAGGAACTGCACTACGGCCGCGCGGCCCAGCGGCTGAACCTGACCCAGCCGCCGCTGACCCGTCAGATCCAGGGCCTGGAGCGGACGCTGGACGTACGCCTGTTCGACCGCACCGGCCGCGGGGTTCGGCTGACCGCGGCCGGCGGAGTGTTCCTCGAGCACGCCCGCCGCGTCCTCGCCCTGCTCGAAGTAGCGCCCGAGGCGACCCGCCGCGCGGCGGACGGGACGACCGGGACGTTGCGGCTGGCGTTCACCGCGATCGGCGCGTACGCAGTGCTCGCCGACTTCCTGACCATGGTCGGGAAGCGGACGCCGGGGGTGACCGCCGAGCTGACCGAGCTGGTCAGCCCGGCACAGTTCGAGGCGCTGGCCAACCTCGAGATCGATCTCGGTCTGGTGCGTCCGCCGATCCCGGCGCAGTTCGAGTCGCTGCTGGTGCACTCCGAGGACCTGGTGCTCGCCGTGCCCGCCAGCCATCCGCTCGCACCGGGCGGGATGCCCGGGTCGCCGGTCTCGCTGGGAGACGTGACCGACGACTACATCGGCTACAGCCCGGAAGGCTCGCAGTACCTGCACGACATCTGCGCGGCCATGATCGGCATGGACCGGTACGCCGTGAGCCA
>DASSDE010000806.1:0-2745 GCA_035697365.1 Kribbella sp.
TTTGGCCGCGATGCGGGCCAGGCTGGTCGGGGAGTTCGGCGAGGACCGTCCGGTGCGTGCGCTGGCCACGCACTTCCTGGCGCCGGTCGCCGACCGGCCGCTGGCCCTGCAAGCCGTCGTGGAGCGGGTCGGGCGCGACGCCGCGGTGTGTTCACTTCGTGCCGAGCAGGGCGACGCGCTGGTGCTGGTGGGCTCGGCGACCTTCGGTGCGTCGCGCTCCGGTCCGGAACACAACGGAAGCTGCGCCCCGATCGTGCTGGGCCCGGACGACTGCCCGCCGTTGGCGCTGCCGCGGCAGTTGGCAGAGTTCGCCCGGCATTTGGAGATCCGGCCCGCTACCTCGGCCCGGCCGCTGGCCGGCGGCGAGCGGGCCGAGCTGGTCGCCTGGATGCGGTTCAGGGACGACCGTCCGCTAGACGCCGAGGCGGCGACGGTGCTGACCGACGCCCTGCCGCCGGCGCTGTTCGCCACCTGGACTACCCCGCGGCCGGTGCCCTCGGCCGAGCTGACCGTGCACTTCGGCACCGCGCTCGATGATGCGCCCGGCACCGGCTGGGCGCTGGTCCGGATCCGGGCTGAGCACGCGGGCAGCGGCTGGGCGATGGACGACGCCGCCGTCTGGAGTCAAGCCGGCCGGCTGCTGGCCCGCGGCCGGCAATCCCGCCGGATTCTCCCGCCGCTGACTTGACCACCCTCAGCAGCCGACAACCACCCCCCTTTCGCACCCGAGTCCGAGGAGGCGAACGCGATGTGTGACGCGGTCATCGTCGAAGCCATCCGTACCCCCATCGGCCACCCGGGGCGCTCGCCGGTGACCCGGTCGGCAGCATCAGCCCAAGCCTCCCGGACAAGGTCGTGAGGAGACATGCGCGCTGACACAGGAAAGACCGTGACCGGAGCACAACGTCCGGGTGCACCAGACCTGGACAACGCCAGCGCCTTTCTGGCGGCCGCCGGACTCCGGCTTACCCACGTCGCCGCGGATCGGGTGGAGGGCGTGATCGATCTCGGTCCGGCACATCACACCCCCTGGGGTGTGGTCCATGGCGGCGTCTACACCACAGCCGCCGAAAGCGCCGCCAGCGTCGGCGCCACCGCCGCTGTGGCCGACCGCGGGCAAATCGCGGTGGGCACCAACAACAACACGGACTTCCTTCGCTCGATGACCACCGGCACCGTCGCCGTCACCGCCGCACCCGTTCAGCAGGGACGAACCCAGCAACTGTGGGACGTCCAGATCACCGACGAGAGCGGCCGAGTCGTCGCACGAGGAACAGTACGGCTGCAAAACATCCAGCCACGACAATGAGACAGATTCGACCGGCCGGTGGAACCGGCCGAGGTCATCGGTGAATCCCTGACGGAAAGGTAATGGACAATGGGTTTCGGTAACTCCGCCGCGGACATCGTCATCTCCACCCCGCTGCGCACCGCAATCGGCACCTTCGGCGGGTCGCTGAAGGACGTGCCGGCCACCGACCTCGGGGCGACGGTGGGCAAGGCCGTGATCGAGCGCTCGGGTATCGCTCCCCCGCTCATCGATCAGGTGATCGTGGGCAACATCCTGTCGGCGGGTCAGGGCATGAACCCGGGCCGCCAGGTGGGGGTGAAGAGCGGTGTTCCGGTCGAGGCGCCCGGGCTGACCCTCAACCGGATGTGCGGCTCCGGACTGCAGGCGATCGTCAATGCCGCCCAGGAGATCGCCCTCGGCGACGCCGACCTGGTGCTCGCCGGCGGGATCGAGAACATGGACCAGGCGCCGTTCCTGTTGCCCAAGGGCCGGTACGGCTACCGGATGGGCATGCCGGACGCGAAGATCCTCGACCACATGGGCTACGACGGCCTGTGGGACGTTTTCAACGACTACCACATGGGCATCACCGCGGAGAACGTCGCCGAGCGGTACGGCATCACCCGGGAGGACTGCGACGCCTACGCCGCGCGCAGCCACCAGCTCGCGGCCAAGGCCAACAGCGAGGAGAGCTTTGCCGGCCAGATCGTGGCCGTGCCGCTCACGCAGAAGAAGCAGACCGTCGACTTCACCACCGACGAGCACGTGCGGCCCGATGCCACGGCGGAGGGCCTGGCGCGGCTGCGGCCGGTATTCAAGAAGGACGGTCTCGTGACGGCCGGCAACGCCAGCGGCATCAACGACGGTGCGGCGCTGATGCTGGTGACCAGCGTGGCCAAGGCGGAGGAGTTCGGCCTGCCGGTCAACGGCCGGCTGGTGTCCGCGGCGGTTAGCGGCGTCGACCCGGCCTACATGGGCATCGGCATGGTGCCGGCGTCGCTCAAGGCGCTGGAGAAGGCGGGGCTGACCATCGATGACATCGACGTCGTCGAGGCGAACGAGGCGTACGCCTCCGTCGCCCTGGCGGTACAGCGGGAGCTCAAGGTTCCCGACGAGAAGATGAACCCCGTCGGCGGAGCGATCGCGCTGGGGCACCCCATCGGAGCCACTGGCGCTGTGCTCACTGTCAAGACCCTGTACGAGCTGGAGCGCCGTCAGGCCCGCTACGGGCTGGTGACGCTCTGCATCGGCGGCGGGATGGGCATCGCCGCGGTATTCGAGCGGGTGGGATAAGGCTCGCCGCAATGCGTCAACAGTCTGGGCAAGGCTAAACAGGCGCAGCCGAGGTTCGGTCTACACGGTCCGCGACTCATCTTCCCCGGGGCGACAGCCCCACCCCGAATCGTGAAGGACGAGCTGACATGAAGGCTTTCATCGTCAACAAGTACGGCAAG
>DASSDE010000807.1:0-2222 GCA_035697365.1 Kribbella sp.
CGCGACGCAGCAGCCGGCGATCCAGACGTCGACACCGCACAGCGAGAAGCAGGTCACCAACATCGACGTACTGCGCCAGCAGTTGCGCAACTACTACGGCGACCCGCTCGGTTCCGGCACCTTTGCGGCGGACAGCAACTATGCGAAGGAAGCGCGGAAGGCGGCCGCGGCCGGCACCCGCTGGATCTCGGTCCCGCGGCACACCCACAAGACCAAGGCGATCCTGCTGGACGTCGACGACACCGCGCTGGCCACTTGGAACTACGAGATCGCCAGCAACTGGGCGTACAACCCGGCCACCAACGCCGACTACGTGCTGAACCAGAAGTTCCCCGCCGTACCCGGCATGGTCGACATGGTGAAGACGGCCGAGCGCGAGGGGTACGCGATCTTCTTCCTGACCGGTCGCGGCGCTGCGCAGGAGGAGGCCACGCTGGGCAACCTGACCTCGGACGGGATCGGCATCGACGCCGGCTACCCGAAGCCGACGGCTCTGCGCGACGGTGAGGACGGCCTGTTCACCAAGCCGGCCGTCGCCGACTACCCGGCGTACCTGAAGAAGGCCTGCGCGAACGACCCGAACGGATCCTGCACGACGATCCACTACAAGGCGGCGACCCGCGCCCACATCGAGTCCCTCGGGTACGACATCGTCGCGAACTTCGGCGACCAGTACTCCGACCTCAAGGGCGGCTTCGCCGACCGTACGTTCAAGCTGCCGAACCCGAACTACTACCTGCCCTGATCAGTTCCTCGGCAGAACGCCGTACAGCAAGGTCGTCAGGCTGTCGGTGAGCGCCGGCTCGAAGGCCATCCGGATCGCTTCCAGTGACGGATCGGCCTCGTAGGCGGCGAGGATGGCAGGGACGGGGTGGGAGTGGCTCCAGATCGCACCGGCGAGCAGGCTCGCGGTGGCGATGAAGTGGCCCGCCCCGTCCGTGCCCAGCTCCGGCAGGGCCTTGACCACCACCGCGATCATCCGCTGGTAGCTGACCGCTGCGGCGCGCTTGAACGACAGCGCGGTCTCCGTGCTGATGTTCCGCTCCAGCACCGCCGCCTGCGCGCTGATCAGGTCGCAGAGCACCGGCCGCCGCGCCAGCGTGCCGACGATGGCGGAGACGAGCTGTTCAGCACGCTCGCCGGTCGGTACGTCGGGACGCGGGTCGCCGACCGCTGCGTCCAGGTCCGACACCCAGTCCGCGAGCTCGCTGCTCGACAGCTCGAGCAGGACGGCCTCGCGGGAGTCGAAGTAGTTCAGCACGTTCGACTTCGCCAGGCCGACGCGGCGGCTCAGCTCGTTCAGGCTGAGGTCCGCGACCGGTAGCTCGGTCAGCATCGTGGCCGCGGTCGCGAGGATCGCCCGCCGCCGTTCGGCCCGCTGCTCGGCGCTCCGGGCGCGCTGGAAAGTCATGCCCCCAGTCTACAGACCGACGGTCTGTTGTTATCGGACCAGCGGTCTGATAACGTCGTGACCATAACAGACCATCAGTCTTTTATGGAGTGTGGAGCATGTACGACGTCCCCGATCAGACCGGCAAGCTCGTCGTCGTGACCGGTGCCAACAGCGGCACCGGCAAGGAGACGGCCAAGCGGCTCGCCGCGGCCGGCGCCCGGGTGGTGCTGGCAGTGCGGACCCCGGCGAAGGGCGAGGCGGCGCGCGCGGAGATCCTGTCCGAGGTCCCGGACGCGCAGCTCGAGGTGCGGCGGATCGACCTCGCCGACCTCGCCTCGGTGCGGGAGTTCGCCGACAGCCTCGCCGCCGACGAGTCCCACCTGGACCTGCTGGTGAACAACGCCGGCGTGATGCATCCGCCGACCCGGATGACCACGTCGGACGGCTTCGAGCTGCAGTTCGGCTCGAACTACCTGGGCCCGTTCGCGCTCACCGTTCGGCTGCTGCCCTTGATCCTGGCCGCTCCGGCGCCGCGGATCGCGACCATGTCGAGCGGTGCGGCGTACCTGGGCAAGCTCAACTTCGACGACCTCCAGTGGGAGCGGCGCTACCGGCGGATGCCCGCGTACGCGCAGTCGAAGCTCGCCGATCTGATGCTCAGCAACCAGCTCGCCAAGCTGTCGGCCGAGCAGGACTGGGGGCTCCGCAGTGTTGCCGCGCACCCCGGTTTCACCCGGACGAACCTGCTGGCCGCCGGCGCCAGCCTGGGGCGTGAGCGTCCGCCGGCCCTCGTCCGGCTCGGCTACCGCTTCAACCCGCTGCCGTCGCA
>DASSDE010000808.1:0-4566 GCA_035697365.1 Kribbella sp.
CGAGGAGATCGTCGCCGACCTGGACGAGCACCGGAACCCGTTCCACGTCGCGATCGAGAACTGGCAGCACGACCTGAACATCGGCTCGGTGGTGCGGACGGCAAACGCGTTCCTCGCCTCCGAGGTGCACATCGTCGGCAATCGGAAGTGGAACCGCCGCGGCGCGATGGTGACCGATCGGTACCAGCACGTCCGGCACCACCCGACGCTGGCCGATCTGACGACGTACGCCGCTGATGCAGGTCTGCCGGTGATCGGCATCGACAATCTCCCGGGCTCGGTGCCGTTGGAGACGTATGACCTGCCGGCCGGCTGTGTCCTCCTCTTCGGTCAGGAAGGCCCGGGCCTCACTCCTGAGGCGCATGAGGTGTGTACCGCGGTGCTCTCGATCGCCCAGTTCGGGTCGACGCGGTCGATCAACGCCGGCGCCGCTGCCGCGATCGCGATGCACGCGTGGATCCGGCGGCACACCTTCGGTCAGCCGGTGAGCACCTGATCCAGAATCATCCCTACGCTGGTGCTGAGGAGGCGTCATGTGGCCTGACCACGTGATCTGGTGGCAGCTCTACCCGCTCGGCTTCACGGGCGCGGAGCCCACTGCGGTGACCGACGTCGTGCACCGCCTGCCGCAGCTGGAGAACTGGCTCGACTACGCGATCAACCTCGGTTGCTCGGGCATCCTGCTCGGGCCGATCTTCGCCGCCGAGACGCACGGGTACGACACGATCGACCATTTCCGGATCGATCCGCGGCTCGGTGACGACGCGGACTTCGACCGCCTGATCGCGGCGGCGCACGCGCGCGGTCTCCGGGTCGCGCTGGACGGCGTCTTCAACCATGTGGCGCAATCGTTTGTGCATCCGTCCTGGTTCAGACAGGGTGCGGACGGCCTCGCCACCTTCGAGGGGCACGAGCACCTCGTTGCGCTCGACCACAGCAGTCCGGAGGTCGCGCAGTACGTCGGCGGCGTCCTGCGGTACTGGAACGGCCGCGGTGTTGACGCGTGGCGCCTCGATGCCGCCTACGCCGCGCCGCCCGAGTTCTGGCGCAGCGTGCTGCCGCGGGACCGCGACGTCTGGTACTTCGGCGAGGTCATCCACGGCGACTACACGGCGTACGTCGAGAAGAGCGGAATGGACTCCGTCACGCAGTACGAGCTGTGGAAGGCGATCTGGAGTTCGCTCAACGACCGGAACTTCTTCGAGCTCTCGTACGCCCTCGGCCGGCACAACGCGTTGCTCGACACGTTCGTGCCGCAGACGTTCGTCGGCAACCATGACGTGACCCGGCTCGCGACGGTGCTCGAGGACGAGCGGCACCTGGAGCATGCGCTGGCGATCCTGTTCCTGGTCGGCGGCGTACCGAGCGTGTATTCGGGCGACGAGCAGGCGTTCCGGGGTCTCAAGGAGGAGCGCGTCGGCGGGGACGACGCGATCCGGCCGGCGTTCCCTGCGACGCCCGAGGAGCTCGCGCCGCACGGTTGGCCGACCTACCGGGTGCACCAGGAGCTGATCGGCGTACGGAGGCGGCATCCGTGGCTGACCCGGGCGCGGACGACCGTCGAGCACCTCACCAACGAGACGGTCGCGCTCCGCAGTACGGAGGGGGACGAGTGGGTCCTGCTGCTGCTCAACGTGTCCGACCAGGCGCAGGCGTTCCCGCTCACCGACACGCCCGTGGTGCCCGCTCACGCGTGGAAGTTGTTGACAAGTACGTAACTTCCGGTGGCGCGCTTCCGTTGTTCTTGACGACAGAAGTGAGGCCTTCTCGTCGTGACTGTGGCTGTGACGGGAAACATGGGGGTTTGCTGATGAACACTCTGTGGGACGAACTGATCCACGAGCTGGGCACCGTGCGCGCGTTGAGCGCCGCAGCTCTGGAAGCGCGCTCGGAGACCTCTCGGGTCGCGCTGATCACCCTCCTGGATGCCGAGACCGCGGAGATCTCGGCCATCCTCGACAAGATCCTCCGCAACGCCGAGGCCTCTTCAGCGGCCTAAGAGACTGCGCATTGCCTGGCCCAGGGCTTCGGTCGCGTCGTCGGGCTGGTCGAAGGCGCGGTACGCGATGTGTGCGTCCGGACGGACGAGCAGGCAGCCGTCGTCCGGGATCTCGCGAGTCCGCGCCCAGTCGCCGTACAGGTCGTCCAGCTCGCGACCGGGCCCGATGACGAGCGGTTCGATCGGCACGCCGAGCTGCTCGGACACGGATTGCGCCGCCTTGACCCAGGCGTCGCCACCGATGCCGGTGAGCATCGTGAACCGGCCCTTGCCGACCACGTCCAGCGTGCTCACCGTGTCGGATCCGCGGGTCAGCCAGCAGTGTGGGATCCGGGCACCCGGGTAGGTCGTCGGGTGGTAGTAGAGCTCCGGATCGCGTTCGTACGGCGGTTCGGGGGTACCGTCCGCAATCACGGCCGTCGAGGTGTAGCGGTGGCCGAGCTCGACGCCGTGTGCGTTGAACTCGTAGTCCTTGAGCTCGATCGCCTGCCGCAGTTCCTCGCGCTGTGCGGCGCCTTCCGGGGTGTCGTCCTTGCGCGAGTCGATGGTCCGCCCGGCCGGCGCGTCCGGCGTCATCCCGAGCGCGCGGAAGATCTGGCCGAACTGGTTGCGGCTCTTGTTGGCGCGATCAACGATCTGCCGGGCGATCGGGACGCGTTCCTCGTCGTAGGTGGCGAGCAGGTCGGGCGCGGCCTGCCCTTTCACCACCAGGGCGAGCTTCCAGGCCAGGTTGTACGCGTCCTGGATCGACGTGTTGGAGCCGAGACCGTTGCTCGGCGGGTGCCGATGGATCGCATCACCCATACAGAACACGCGGTTGAGGCTGGCCCGTTGGGCGTACATGTGGTTGACGCTCCACACCGACGTACCTGTCAGCTTCACGTCGATCGTGTCGTCGCCGACCAGGTTGTGCACGATCTCGGTCGCCATCGCCTCGTCCACGACCGGAGCCGGCTGGGTGATGTCGTAGCCCCAGACGATCAGCCACTCGTTCCACGGGCGGACCATGCGGACCAGTCCGGCGCCGATCCCGCCGATCTGCGCACCCGGCTGCAGGACCCAGTACAGAACGCTGGGGCGATGCGCGACGTACCGGCTGAGGTCTGCCTCGAACACGATGTTCATCGAGCCCTCGATGTCCATCGCGCCCGCCATCGGGAGGTCGATGTCCTGCGCCACCTTGCTGCGCCCACCGTCCGCGCCGATCAGATACTTCGCGCGGATCTGGTACGTCGTGCCGCTCAACCGATCCCGCACGGTCGCAGTCACACCGTCATCGTCCTGCTCGAGCTTCTCGTACTCGGTGTTGAAGCGCAGCCGGGCGCCGCGGCTGGCTGCCGTACTGACGAGGATCGGCTCGAACAGCGTCTGCGGGAGGTCCATCGGCAGGCACGGACTCGCCTCGGTGTAGTCGGCCAGCCGGCGCGGATGCGTGCCCCAGGTACGGATCCGGCCGATCTCCTCGCCCGCGAGGCTGGTGCAGAACGCGGTCTCGCCCATCAGGTGATGTGCGGTGCCCTTGCCGACGACCTGGTCCTCGATACCCATGTCGCGCATCAGCTCGACCGTGCGCTGGTTGGTGATGTGCGCGCGGGGCGTGTTGGCGGTCCAGCCGTACCGGGTGAGGACGATGTTGTCGACACCGTACGTCGACAAGAAGAGCGATGCGGCGCCGCCGGCCGGGCCGCTGCCGACAATCAGCACGTCGGTCGTGATCATCCCTGCGTCTCCTCGGTGGTCGCGAGTACGAGGTCGTAGTTGACGGTGTAGTACGTCTTGTCGTCCTGATGCTCGGTGAAATCGGCGATCAGGGACTGTTTGACCCCGAAGACCGCATCCGTACCGAGGTATTCGTCGCCGGCCGCGAAGACATGGGTGATCAGGCGTGCGTATCCGGGCGCGGTGACCATGAAATGGATATGCGCCGGCCGCATCGGACCGCGACCGCCGGCCCGCAGCAGTTCGCCGACCGGGCCGTCGTCCGGGATCGGGTAGGCGACGGGCTTCACGGCCCAGAACTTGTAGTTGCCCGCGGCATCAGTCGTCAGATGCGCACGGTTCTGCGGACCGTCCAGGTCCTTCTGTACGTCGTAGAACCCGTCCTCGTCGGCCTGCCAGGTCTCGACCCGGGCTCCGGCGATGGCTTCGCCCTTGGTGTTCAGGACCCGGCCGCTCACCAGGCACGGCACGCCCGGAGCGCCGTTGGCGATGTCGTCGCCGAGCTGCGCCTCGGGCGATCCCTCGACGAAGAACGGCCCGAACACGGTGGACTGCGTGGCCTCCGGCGGCTTCTTGTTGCCCAGTCCGACCGTCAGCATCGACAGTCCGAGTACGTCGGCCAGCAGCACGAACTCCTGCCGCGTACCGGTCGAGATCTGACCGGTCCTGGTCAGGAAGTCGATCGCGGTGAAGTACTCGTCCTCGCTCAGCTCGACCTCGCGCGCGAACGCATGCAGGTGGCGCACCAGGGCGCTCATCACCTCGCGGTAGCGGTCGCTCGTACTGTCGCTGAAGCTGGCCACCACGGCCTCGGTCAGGTCATCGCCTTGCAGATCCATCCGCTCTCC
>DASSDE010000809.1:0-3512 GCA_035697365.1 Kribbella sp.
CGGAAGACCTCGTCAACCGGTACGAGACGGCCTGTGACCCGCGGCTGAACCGGCACCAGTCGCTGGAGCTCGCCTTCATGGTCGCCGAGCGACTGCGCGGAGCCCAGGCATGACGGCACGCCCGATCGACCTGCGGTCCGACACCGTGACGCGGCCGTCGGCGGGGATGCTTGCGGCGATGACGTCGGCACCGGTCGGCGACGACGTGTACGGCGAGGACCCGACGATCAATGCGCTCGAGGAGCGGGTCGCCGGGCTGCTCGGGCACGAGGCCGGCCTGTTCACGGTCACGGGCTCGCTCGCGAACATGCTCGGCGTCCAGGCGCTGGTGCCGCGCGGCGGCGAGGTGCTGTGCGAGGCGAGCGCCCACATCGTCCGCGCCGAGCTCGGGTCGCACGCGGCCGTGAGCGGCGTGACCACGCGGACCTGGAGCGCGCCGGCCGGGCAGATCGACCTCGAGCAGATCCGTACGCTGATCGCCCCCGACCTCGGTCCGTACTTCGTGGTCACATCGGCGGTCTCGGTCGAGAACACGCACAACTTCGGCGGCGGAGCGATCCAGCACGGGTACGACGCGCTGGCGGACGAGCTCGACGCGCGCGGGCTGCCGCTGCACCTCGACGGGGCCCGGTTGTGGAACGCCGCCGTCGCGACCGGCCGTACGGTCGAGTCGTTCGCGTCCCGGGCGGCGGCAGCGAGTGTCTGCCTGTCGAAGGGCCTGGGCGCGCCGGTCGGTTCGGTGCTCGTCGGGTCGGCCGAGCTGATCCGTGAGGCGCGCATCTGGCGGAAGCGCCTCGGCGCGGGCTGGCGACAGGCCGGCGTCCTGGCGGCCGCCGGGCTGTACGCGGTCGAGCACAACGTCGAGCGGCTGGCCGAGGACCACGCGAACGCCCGCGCGATCGCCGAGGTGCTCGCGGACGCGGCGCCCGGTTCGGTCAAGCCGGACCAGGTCGAGACGAACATCGTTGTCGC
The DNA here is from genome assembly GCA_035697365.1 of Kribbella sp. Classification (GTDB taxonomy): domain Bacteria; phylum Actinomycetota; class Actinomycetes; order Propionibacteriales; family Kribbellaceae; genus Kribbella. The sequence continues at coordinate 973 of DASSDE010000809.1, forward strand.
GGACCTGGCCGCGACCGGCAAGACCGTCGCCGAGGTCGTCGCGGCGGCCAAGGCCGAAGGCGTCCTGGTCGGCGGCGTCGGCGCGACCCAGCTGCGGATCGTCACCCACCTGGACGCGTCCGCGGAGGACTGCCGTACGGCCGGCACCACCCTCGCCCGCATCATCGGCGGCGCCAGGTAGGCTTCGGCTGTATTGGGTCGCAGCATTCGGGGAGAGCCGTGCGAGAGATCGTCGTGTTCAGCGGAAGTGCCCACACCGAGTTGGCGGAGCAGATCTGTAGTGATCTCGGCGTCCCGCTGTCTCCGGTCGAGATCCATCGTTTCAGCAACGACTGCCTGCAGGTACAACTGCAGACGAACTGCCGGCAACGAGACGTCTACATCGTGCAACCGCTGGTGCCGCCCACGCAGGAGCACCTGATGGAGCTGCTGCTGATGATCGACGCCGCCCGCGGTGCGTCGGCGCAGCAGATCACCGCCGTCATCCCGCACTACGCGTACGCCCGGTCGGACAAGAAGGACGCGTCCCGGATCTCGATCGGCGGCCGGCTGGTCGCGGACATGCTGACCACGGCCGGCGCGAACCGGGTGCTGACGATGGCGCTGCACGCGCCGCAGGTGCACGGGTTCTTCTCGGTGCCGGTCGACCACCTGACCGCCATCGGCGTCCTCGCGGACCACTTCCGCGGCCGCGATCTCTCCGACACCGTCGTCGTCAGCCCGGACCTCGGCAACGCGAAGACCGCGACCCAGTTCGCCCGGCTGCTCGGCGTACCGGTGGCGGCCGGCAGCAAGCAGCGGCTCGCCGACGACCGGGTGGTCATCGACGCGATCGTCGGCGAGGTGGCAGGCCGGCGCGCGATCATCCTGGACGACGAGATCGCCACCGGCGGGTCCATCATCGAGCTGCTCGACCGGCTGAAGGACCACGGCTGTACCCAAGCTGCCGTCGCCTGCACACACGGCCTGTTCGCCGGCTCGGCCGTCGAGCGCCTGCGTTCGCACCCCTCGATCACCGAGGTCATCAGCACCGACACCGTTCCGCGCCCCGCCGGCTTCCCCGAACTCGAGGTCACCTCGGTCGCCGGCCTCTTCGCCGAAGCCATCAAACGCATCCACGACGGCGAATCGGTCAGCAGCCTCTTCGACGGCGTAGACCCCACCCACGCCCCACCCCAACCCAAACTCCCCTTCTAGCCGCCGCCTCCTACGATGGCGCGGTGGAGTTTTTGCTGGTGCCGGGTGGGTGGCAGGGTGGGTGGGTTTTCGACGCGGTCGCGGGGGAGTTGCGGGCGCGGGGACATCGGGTCGAGGCGGTGACGCTGGCCGGGCTGGAACAGGGCGGGCCGGCTGACCGGGATCGTCCGGCGAACCTCGACGTACACATCGACCAAGTCTCCGAGATCGTTGCGCACAGCAACGGTCGACCGCTGGCACTGTGTGGTCACAGCTACGCGGGGCTGGTGATCGCGGGTGTCGCGGATCGGCTGGGAGACCGGCTCGATCATCTGGTCTTCATCGACGCGTACGTTCCCGAGGACGGCGACTCGTGCTGGTCGCTGACCAGCGACATGTTCCGCGAGATGTTCATCGCCGGCGCGCGGACGGACGGCCGCTGGGTCGACGTACCGGAAGGTCTCGACCCTCGCGCGCGAGCACACCCACTGGCCAGCTTCGTCCAGTCGATCAAACTGAACGACACTCCCTGGCCGAACCTGACCCGGACCTACATCAGCGGCGGCGAGTGGCCAGGCACTCCGTTCCGGACCCTCACCGAACGCCTACGCAACGACCCAGCCTGGCAGGTCCACGACATCCCCGTAGGCCACAACATCGCCCGCCGAGACCCCCAATCCCTAGCCAAGACCCTCTCGGCCCTCCACCCCGCAATCTGACCCGCCGGCGAGACCCCCAGAACCATTCGCCACGACTCGGCGAATTGTGGAGCTATCGTCGAGAGGTGGAGGGGTCGGGTGGTGGGCCGGTTCGTTGGGCCGCATTCGCTGCCGCGGGTCGGGTTCGAGGTTGGGGCGTACCAGAGTCGGCTGGTGCCGGTTTTGATTGGTACGGCTGTGGTGGTTCCGGACCTGGAATACGCCGTTCCGCCAGGGTTGTGGGGCCTCGTCGTTGTGCTCGCCACCGAGAGCGGCGTCGTGTTGCGGGCGTCGTTGGAGCTGACTGTTACGCCGTAAAGGGGTTGCTCGGGTACGGGTGGTCGCGCAGACTCCGGTCGTGTGGATGAGCTCGATGTACTGCTGAGGAACGACCGTTACCCGCGGTCCGCCGGGTACTCGGCGCGCTGGATGATCGACGGCGCGATGGGCCCGAACCCGGTGTGGCAGGCGGAGGCGCTGGCCGGTGTTCTACCGCTTGAACCCGGCATGCGCGTCCTCGACCTGGGCTGCGGTACGGCGTTGAGCTCGATCTTCCTGGCCAAGGAGTACGGCGTCGAGGTCTGGGCAACCGACCTGTGGGTGAAGCCCGACGAGAACCTGCGACGCGTGGCCGAAGCACAGCTCGAGGACCAGGTGCACCCGATC
>DASSDE010000810.1:0-5410 GCA_035697365.1 Kribbella sp.
GTACGTCTGCAGCCCCAGCGTGTCGAACCCGACGCGCGCCAGTACGTCGAGACCGGGCTGGTCGATGCCCATCTCGGCGAGCATCTCGCGGGCCTCGTCCTCGTCGCCGAGCTCGACCAGTTCTGCTTCGAACTTGGCGTCCAGGAAGATCGCCTCGGCCGGGGCGACCAGGTCGCGCATCTGCTGCTTCAGCGCGTCGTCGGCCAGTTCGTCGGCGTCGCAGTTGAAGACGAACAGGTACGGCTTGGCCGTCATCAGCATCAGCTCGCGGATCGCGTCCCGGTCCACGTCGGTCGCGATCACCGGCGTACCGGCCTCGAGGTGCTTCTGCGCCTCGCGGACCGCATCGAGCACGACCGCGCTCTCCTTCTTCAGGCGGGCTTCCTTCTCCAGCCGCGGGATCGCCTTCTCGACGGTCTGCAGGTCTGCGAGGATCAGCTCGGTCTGGATGGTGGAGATGTCGTCGGCCGGCGAGACCTTGCCGTCGACGTGCGTGACGTCGTCGTCGCGGAACACCCGCGTGACCTGGCAGATCGCGTCCGACTCGCGGATGTGGCTGAGGAACTTGTTGCCCAGTCCCTCACCCTCCGACGCGCCGCGGACGATGCCGGCGATGTCGACGAACTGCACGGTGGCCGGAATCACCTTCTGCGAGCTGAACAGCTCGGCCAGCTTCCCCAGCCGCGGGTCCGGCACACCGACCACCCCGACGTTCGGCTCGATGGTCGCGAACGGGTAGTTCGCGGCGAGCACGTCGTTCTTGGTCAGCGCATTGAACAGGGTGGACTTGCCCGCGTTCGGGAGTCCGACGATTCCGATGGTGAGTGCCACGGGCGTCAAGGTTACGCGGCGAGGGCGCGTCTCCCAATTCCGCGCCGCGAACCAGACCGGCGCGGGCGGCGTCTTCCCTGCGTGACCACCTGGACAGACCGTGCCGGAACCCCTTCACGCTTCGTGACCGGTTGCCTGCAACTGCTCCGGTTCGGGTGGCTCGAGCTGGTGTCGTGCCTGTTTCCGGCGTTCCTGTTCGCCGGCCTGGCGATCTCCAAGTACGTCGACCTGCCGATCGCCCGGTACGACGCGTTGCTGATCTACTGCCTCACGTTGACGATCCTGTTCTGGGCGGTCGGCCTGGAGACGTGGCGTGAGGTCGCGGTGATCTTCGCGTTCCACCTGATCGGACTGGGCCTGGAGCTGTTCAAGGTCCAGATCGGCTCCTGGCAGTACCCGGGCGATGCGGTGACGAAGTTCGCCGGCGTACCGCTGTTCGCGGGCTTCATGTACGCCGCGGTCGGCAGCTACTTGTGCCAGGCATGGCGCCGCTTCGACCTCCGGGTCAGCAACTACCGCCCGGTGCTCACCACGATCTGCGCCATCGGGATCTACGCGAACTTCTTCACCCATCACTGGATCCCTGACCTGCGCATCCCGATCACAGTGGCGCTGCTCTTCGTACTGCGAGGCACGTGGGTCTTCTTCACCGTCGGCGTCCGCCGGTACCGGATGCCGCTCGCGCTGTCGTTCGCCTTGATCGGGTTCTTCTTGTGGATCGCGGAGAACTTCGGCACGTTCCTGGACGCGTGGAACTACCCGGACCAGGTCAGCGTGTGGCGACTCGTGCATCCGGCGAAGTTCGGTGCCTGGTCCTTGCTGGTCAGCATGAGCTTCGTACTGGTGGCGAGCGTGAAGGCCCTGGAAGGCCGGCTGTACCACCGTGGCACGACCGCAACGGTCGAGATCTCACCGCAACATCGGGATGCCAACCAACCTGCGGAGTAAGGCGTCTCTTGGGGTGTGAGGCGCTCCTGAGGGGGAGCACTGGGGACAGAACCGCCTGATCTGCAAGGGGAAACGCCATGACCCGCAAGTTCGCCGCATTCGTCACGACGTTGGTTGCGCTCGCCGCGGTCGGCGGCTGGATGATGGCAGCCGCGGTCGGGCACTCGCGTCAGCCGCACCCGGCCGCAGCGACGACGCAGGCCTCGGCAACGCCGACGCCGACGGGCTCCCCCACGGAGGCCGTCAGCAGCACGCCGAGGCAGAGCACGCCACCCTCGACGCCCGTCAAGCCGCTGCCGCCGAACCCGACGCTTGCCGCAGGCAAGGGAAAGGTGCTGTTCCTGACCTTCGACGACGGACCGGACCCGACCTGGACCCCGCAGGTGCTGGCGACCTTGGCGCAGTACGGTGCGCACGCGACGTTCTTCGAGCTCGGCGAGATGCAGAGCGAGCACACCGGGCTCCGCGAGCAGGTGCTTGCCGCAGGCAACACCATCGGCAGCCACTCGATCACGCACCCGCAGCTGACCGCGGTCTCGCCGGCGAAGCGGCACCACGAGATCTTCGACGGGCCGCACTCCACCTGCTTCCGCCCGCCGTACGGCGCCACGAACACCAAGGTCCGCGCCGAGATCAAGGCGGCCGGCATGGTGCAGGTGCTGTGGGACGTCGACCCGCGCGACTGGGCCCGCCCCGGGACCAGCGCGATCGTGCACAACATCCTCACCCACGCGCACAGCGGCCGGATCGTCCTGATGCACGACGGCGGCGGGAACCGTACGCAGACGGTCGCCGCGCTCAAGCAGGTGCTGCCGGTCCTGAAGGCGCAGGGGTACACGTTTCCCGCCATGCAGTGCGAACAGCGGTGAACCGCTGAGCGTCGCAAGATGGACCTATGGACGCTTCCCGGCAGTTGCACCGCCTGACCTCAGGGTTCCAAGTGACGCAGGCCGTGCACGTGGCCGCGGCGCTGCGACTGAGCGACCTGCTCGCCGAGGGTCCGAAGACCACGGCCGAGCTGGCCGAGCTCACCTCGTCGGCCCAGGTCGCGCTCGGGCGCCTGTTGCGAGCCTTGACAGCACTCGGGCTGTACGAGGCGACCGATGGGCGCTACCAGAACACGTCCCTCGGTGACGCGTTGCGGACCGATGCGCCGCAGTCGATCGCCGACTGGGCGCGGTACGTCGGCCAGGGGTCGCAATGGCAGGCGTACGGCGCTCTCGAACACAGCGTCCGTACGGGCGGGACCGCCTTCGAGTCGGTGCACGGCGAGTCGCTCTGGTCGTACCGCGCCAAGCATCCGGCCGAACGTGAACTGTTCGACGCCGCAATGGTGTCGATCTCGAAGACGCAGGCGGATGCGATCGCGTCGGCGTACGACTTCGGTCGCTTTTCGACCGTGGTGGATGTCGGCGGCGGACGCGGCCTGCTGCTGGAGACGATTCTGGGGCGCTATTCCTCGGTGGAGGGTGTGCTGTTCGACCAGCCCGCGGTCGTCGCGGAGGCGGTCGTCGGTTGCCGGTTGGTCGGCGGCAACTTCTTCGAAGCTGTGCCGGAGGGTTCGTTGCACCTGCTCAAGTCCGTACTGCACGACTGGGCGGATGCGGAGGCGATCGCGATTCTCCGCAGCGTACGGCGCGCGATGCCCTCCGACGGCCGGCTGCTGATCCTGGAGCAACTGCTGGATCAGGCACCGGATCCGCTGCGAACGGCCTTCACCGACCTCAACATGCTGGTGATGACCGGCGGGCTCGAGCGCACGACCGACGAATACCGGGCGCTCCTCGCGGCCGCCGATCTGGAGCTGACGCAGACGATCCCGACGTCCTCGGACATGTTCGTCCTCGAGGCCGCGCCCGCCTGATCGACCGCCTGATCGCCTGCTGATTCGGAACTGAACCGGACCTCTTCCGGCACTTTCCCGGAACTCGGTGCGCAATGTCACCGAAACTGTCGGTGGCGTTCGGCACTATCGGTGACATGACGGGTACGACGATCTTGCTGATCCTGCTCTTCCTGGTGGTGGGGCTGCTGCTGGGTGCTGTCTTCGGCGTGCTGTGGGTGCGCGGGCGGGACGGTGCGAGCCTCGCGCGGATCACCGCCGAGCGCGACGCAGCCGAGGACCGGGTGGTCGAGCTGACCCAGGAGCGGACGAGTGTCGGCCAGCAAATGGGCGGTCAGGCCGTCGTCAAGGAGGCGCTGGATCGCCTGCACGCGCAGCTGACTCAGCTCGAGAAGGGGCGCGCCGCGTGGCAGAGCCAGCTGCACCAGCAGGTCAACGAGGTGCGGATGAGCGGCGAGGCGTTGCGCCGCGAGACCGCGTCCCTGTCGACCGCACTGCGAAAACCGCAGGTCCGCGGGCGCTGGGGCGAGCTGCACCTGCGCCGCACCGTCGAGCTCGCCGGGATGGTGGCGCATTGTGACTTCACCGAGCAGGCCACGACGTTCGGCGAGGACGGCATCCTGCGGCCGGATCTCGTGGTGAGGCTTGCCGAGGGCAAGAATCTGGTCGTCGACTCGAAGGTGCCGCTGGCCGCGTTCCTGGACGCGAGCGAGTCCGACGACGCGGAGTTCCGCGAGGACCGCCTCCGGGCGCACGCGCGGCACCTGCGTACGCACGTCGACCAGCTCGCGGCGAAGGCGTACTGGACGCGACTGTCACCGTCGCCCGAGTTCGTCATCCTGTTCGTGCCGGGCGAATCGTTCCTGTCCGCGGCCCTCGACATCGAGCCGTCCCTGCTGGAGTACGCGGCCGAGCGCCGGGTGATCCTGGCGACGCCGACCACGCTGATCGCGACGCTGCGCGCGGCGGCGTACGCGTGGAACCAGTCGGCGCTGACCGAGTCCGCCCAGCAGGTGTTCGAGCTCGGCCGCGAGCTCTACGAGCGGCTCGGCACGATGGGCGACCACCTGGGCCGGGTCGGCCGCTCACTCACGTCCGCCGTCGAGGCCTACAACGGGACGGTCGGCTCCTTCGAGCGCCGCGTCTTCATCACCGCCCGCAAACTCCGCGACCTGCACGTCACCGAGTCCGAGCTGACCGCTATGGAGTCCATCGAAGCATCCGTCCGCCCACTCACCGCCCCCGAGTTCCTGGCCCTCGACGAGTCCCCCACCACTCGCCGCTGGCCCCCTTCCCAAGCCGGCTGACCCGTTCCGGACGGCGATCGTCCGGAACCGGAGATAGCGTGCCGGCATGGAGACCACCCCGCTTGCCGGACCGCCGGCAGCACCATCCGCAGAACCGTCCGCTGCGTCGCCGGCCGAACCGTCGACTGGGCCGTTGAATGGGCCGTTGAATGGGCCGCCGATTGCTGGGAGTGAGGCCGACACGTTGATGGGGGCGCTCGAGCGCAACCGGCGTACGTTCGCCTGGAAATGCGGCGGTCTGGACTCGGCCGGGCTGAACAAGCAGCATCCGCCGTCGACGGTCACGCTCGGCGGTCTGCTCAAGCATCTCGCACTGGTCGAGGACGAGTACTTCACTCGCCGTCTGCTCGGCCGAGAGCTCGGCGCACCGTGGGACGCCGTCGATTGGAACGCCGACCCCGACTGGGAATGGCACAGCGCCGCCGACGACTCCCCCGAACAGCTCATGGACCTCTGGAAGGCGTCCGTCCAACGCTCGCGC
>DASSDE010000811.1:0-3048 GCA_035697365.1 Kribbella sp.
CGGCTTTGCCCCCGCTGCATGCTGTCATCGAGTCGCCAAGCGGGCCGCTGCTTGTCTACGCGTGGCGCGACGGCGATCTTCTCGGCAGGCGTCACCCTGCACACGAGCGCTTCAGGGCGTTGCCGACCGATGAGATCCGTACCGCGCTCGACACGCTCTACGAACTTCATTCCGAGCTGGACGCGGCCGGATGGGTCCCGTGCGACTTCTACGACTCGTCGATGCTGTACGACTTCGGGTCGCGCGCGCTCACCGTCTTCGACCTGGACTTGTATCACCGTGGGGCGTACCGCAACACGATGGGGCGGATGTTCGGCTCCAGCCAGTTCATGGCGCCCGAGGAGCACGTGCTGGGCGCACCCATCGACACGCGTACGACCGCGTACGTGATGGCCAGTACTGCACGGGTTCTGCTCCCCGAACCGCCGCCGGTGCTCGACGCGGTGCTCGTCGAGGCGACCACCACTCGTTTCCCGAACTATCGGGCCTTCTACGACGCGTGGTTGACCGCTTCGTCGACGATCGAGGACAGCCGGACCAACCGCTCGACATGATCGCCGGGGTCGGGTTGGCCGAGCGACCAGGCGGCCCGGGCGACCACGGTCACGGCAGCGGTCAGAACGGCGCCACGACGTACGAGGGCGGCGGGCCAACGGGCCGCGCTGCCTTCCTGATAGGCGATCACGAGCTCCTCGAGATCGTGATCGGTGGACAGCAGCAGGTACCCCAGATCGAACCCGAGTGGACCGATCCCGAACTGCTCCCAGTCGACAGCGACCACGTGGTCGCCGTCGCGGCGCAGCAGATTGAGCGGATGCGCATCACCGTGGACGATCCGGTGCGGCAGCTCGTCGAACTCCGCCATCACCTCCGACCGCCGTGCCCACAGCAGCTCGCAGAGAACCCGAAGCTCGGCCGGCAATTCCGGCGCGGTCGCCAGCGGCGCCCACCCACCGCGCGACTCGTCGTTGGCCAGCCGGTCGCGCAGAACGGCGCGGGCGAACCAGTCGGCCGGCTCGAGCTCGTTCAGCGCGAAGTGGCCGAGCGCATCCGCCAACTCGACCGGCCCGACCTCGGCGGACTCGACGGCCTCTGTCCAGAGCGTGATTCCGCCGGGATCGGTGTCGACCTTCACGCACCGCGGCGCCCGTAGACCGGCACTCAGCTCGAACCACCCACTGGACGCGACCTCGGCCTGCCGGCGCCAGTACGCGTAGTGATCCGTCCGCTCGACGCCCGGGAGCAGCCGTTTCACCACGAATCCGTCGGCGGTCCGCCAGACCCCACCGTTCGATACGCCGGTCCCCACGGTCAGTGGGGTCCAGCTGTCCCTAGGTCGCCAGTGCATCGAGCAGGAATATCACGGCGGAGGCCCGGTTCGCCGAACCAATTCCACAAGGTGAATTCCAGGTGCTGCGGGTGGCCGGGAGAACCGTGGGCTGGGAAGATGAGAGGCTAGTAGTGAGCGCTTGCTTACTGAGGGTCATCAAGGCGTTGCGCGGTGGACAAGAAGTCCGTTTGGCGGGCGTCATGAGGTAGTCTCGGGACACCCGGCTTGGGCCAGTGTTGTCCCGCGGCCAGTTGTATTTGACCGTAGGACGACGGGAGCTCCTGAATGTATGGTCGCCCCCCATTCCCCGCCGAGGGCCTGTACGACGGAAGGCACGAGCACGACGCTTGTGGTGTTGCCTTCGTCGCGACCCTGACCGGTGAACCGAGCCACGACATCGTGGCCAAGGCATTGACCGCCCTGCGGAACCTCGAACATCGCGGCGCGTCCGGCGCCGAGCCCGACTCCGGCGACGGTGCCGGCATCCTGATCCAGGTGCCGGACGCCTTCTACCGCAAGGTGTGCGAGTTCGAGCTGCCGGCGCCGCACAGCTATGCGACCGGTGTCGCGTTCCTGCCGGCCGATCCGGACGACGCCGCGAAGGCGGTCGCCCGGATCGAGGAGCTGGCCGCCGAGGAGCAGCTGACGGTCGTCGGCTGGCGGGACGTCCCGACCGCGCCCGAGCTGCTCGGCTCGACCGCGCGTTCGGTGATGCCGACGTTCAAGCAGCTGTTCGTGACCGCGAAGGCCGGCCGCGTGCTCGGCCTGGCGCTTGAGCGGATGGCCTTCCGGCTGCGCAAGCGCGCCGAGAAGGAGACCGCGACGTACTTCCCGTCGCTGTCCGGCCGGACCATCACCTACAAGGGGATGCTGACCACCGACCAGCTGGACAAGTTCTTCCCCGAGCTGACCGACCCCGACCTTGCCTCGGCGATCGGCATCGTGCACAGCAGGTTCTCCACGAACACGTTCCCGTCCTGGCCGCTGGCCCACCCGTACCGGTACATCGCCCACAACGGTGAGATCAACACCGTCCAGGGCAACCGGAACTGGATGCGCGCCCGCGAGGCGCTGCTGTCCAGCGACCTGATCCCGGGTGACCTGGAGCAGCTCTACCCGATCTGTACGCCGGGAGCGTCGGACTCCGCGTCCTTCGACGAGGTCCTCGAGCTCCTGCACCTGGGCGGCCGCTCGCTGCCGCACGCGATGCTGATGATGATCCCGGAGGCGTGGGAGAACGCCGCCACGATGGATCCGAAGCGGCGCGCGTTCTACGAGTTCCACTCGACGCTGATGGAGCCGTGGGACGGCCCGGCGTCGGTGGTCTTCTCCGACGGTACGAAGGTCGGCGCGGTCCTGGACCGCAACGGTCTGCGTCCCTCCCGGTACTGGGTGACCGACGACGGTCTGGTCGTACTGGCCTCCGAGGCCGGCGTGCTCGACATCGACCCGGCGACCGTCACCGAGAAGGGCCGGCTCGAGCCCGGCCGGATCTTCCTGGTCGACGTCGACGCGCACCGGATCATCACCGACACCGAGGTGAAGAACGCGCTCGCCGCCGAGCACCCGTACGACGAATGGCTGCACGCCGGCCTGATCCGCTTCGAGGACCTCCACGAGCGCGAGCACGTCGTCCACAGCCACGCGTCGGTGACCCGGCGCCAGCAGGTCTTCGGGTACACCGAGGAGGAGCTGCGCGTCATCCTCACCCCGATGGC
>DASSDE010000812.1:0-2373 GCA_035697365.1 Kribbella sp.
CGCGACGGCAAGGTGTTCGCGGTCTGCACCGTGACGGCGTCCGCCGACGGCATCGACGAGGTGCTGTGGCAGATGAACCCGGCGAAGCTTTCCGCTGTCGCTTGAGCTGGAGGTCAGATGTTCAAGCGGGACGAACATGTCGTCGTGCACAGGTTCGCGACGGCGTGCCGGGCGGGCAGCGCCGGCGCGATCCGGAGTCTGCTGGCGCCCGAGGTGATCTCGGTCAGCGACGGCGGCGGGCAGGTGGCGGCCGCGTTGTCACCGGTCCGGGGTGTCGAGCAGGTCGCGCGCAGTGTGGCCGACCTGCTCGGGAGGCACCGGGAGCCGGCGTTGACGGTCGAGGCGGTGAACGGCCAGCCGGGCGTCGTCGTGCGCTCGGTCGGTGGCGTGGTCGCGGTGATGAGCTTCCGGGTCGCCGGCGCGAAGGTCGCCGCGGTCTGGATCGTGCTGAACCCGGACAAGCTCCGGCACTGGGAATGAACCCCGCCCGCTCTGGTGTTGACATGTCAACCTAGACTTGTGGTTGAGCATGACAGGAGCGTGGCAGACATGGCCGAGGTGGCCGAGATGGCTGGTGTCCAGTTCGGGCTGGACACCTTCGGGGACATCCCCGTGGACGACGCCGGTGCGCCGGTGACGGCTGCGGCGGCGATCCGCCAGGTGGTCGACGAGGCGGTGCTGGCCGACCAGATCGGGATCGACGCGATCGCGCTCGGCGAGCACCACCGGCCGGAATTCTCGATCTCGACCCCGGAGACCGTATTGGCCGGGATCGCGACGAAGACCTCGAACATCAAGCTCGGCTCCGGCGTCACGGTGCTGAGCTCGGACGACCCGGTCCGGGTGTTCCAGCGGTTCTCGACCGTCGACGCGCTGTCGAACGGGCGCGCCGAGGTGATCCTCGGGCGCGGGTCGTTCACCGAGTCGTTCCCGTTGTTCGGGTACGACCTGGAGGACTACGACAAGCTCTTCGAGGAGAAGCTGCAGCTGTTCGTGCAGCTGCTCGACGAGAAGCCGGTGACCTGGGAAGGTACGGTCCGGGCGGCGCTGGACAACGCGGAGGTCTATCCGAAGACCGAGTCCGGCCGGCTGACCACGTGGGTCGGCGTCGGCGGGTCGCCGCAGTCCGTCGTCCGGACGGCGTACTACGGGTTGCCGTTGATGCTCGCGATCATCGGCGGTTCGCCGGAGCGGTTCGCGCCGTACGTCGACCTGTACCGGCGGGCCGCGGAGCAGTTCGGGACCGTCGCGCACCCGGTCGGGATGCACTCGCCGGGGTTCGTCGCGGAGACCGACGAGCAGGCCAAGGAGATCTACTTCGCGCCGTACAAGGTGATGCGGGACCGGATCGGGGCGCTCCGCGGCTGGCCGCCGCTGAAGCGCGAGGAGTTCGAGTCCGAGCTGCAGCACGGCTCCATGTACGTCGGTTCGCCGGAGACGGTGGCGCGCCGGATCGCGGCCGCCGTGCAGACGCTCGGGGTGAAGCGGTTCGATCTGATCTACTCCGGCGGTCCGCTGCCGTCGAGCGCCCGGATGAAGGCCGTCGAGCTGTACGGGACCAAGGTGGTCCCGCTGGTCCGCGAGATCCTGGCGGACGCCGAGTGACGACGATCGGGATCCTCGGAGCCGGCAAGGTCGGCACCGTACTGGCGCGGCTCGCGGTCGCGGCCGGGTACGACGTGCTGATCGCCGGCTCGGGCGACGTGTCGAAGATCGCGCTGATCGTCGAGGTCGTGACGCCCGGAGCCGTGGCGACCACGGCGGCCGAGGCCGCCGCGCAGGCGGATGTCGTGATCCTGGCGGTGCCGCTCGGCAAGCACCGGACGATCCCGGCCGCGGAACTGCGCGGCAAGCTCGTCATCGATGCGATGAACTACTGGTGGGAGGTCGACGGCATCCGCGACGACCTCACCGACCCGCGGACGTCGTCGTCGGAGATCGTCCAGGCGTTCCTCCCGGACTCGCGGGTCGTGAAGGCCTTCAACCACATGGGCTACCACGACCTCGACGAAGGCGGCCGCCCGTCCGGTACGTCCGGACGCAAGGCGATCGCGATCGCGGGCGAGCCGGCCGCTGCCGAGCAGGTGGCGGGGATCGTGGACGCGCTCGGGTTCGATCCGGTGCTCGCCGGATCGCTTGCCGAGGGCAAGCGTCTCGAGCCGGGCACCGAGTCGTTCGGCGCCAATGTGGACGCCGAGGAGCTCAGAGCGATGCTTGACCGGTTTCCGGAGACAGTGCGCGGTCAGGAGATCCAGCAAGCTCGCTCTGCCTGACCGTGCGGCTCGCGGCCCGTTCGGCGCCGATGCCGGCCGCGATCACGCACGCGATCCCGAAGGCCTGGAGCACGCCGGGGGACTGGCCCAGAAGCAGCCA
>DASSDE010000813.1:0-5625 GCA_035697365.1 Kribbella sp.
GGTCATGCCCGGAGTCTATCGAGGCTCCAGCCAGCCCTTGAACGCGTCCAGGTTCCGGGTGGATTCACCGCGCGACACCCGCCATTCGTACTCGCGCCGGATCGAGGTCGCGAAGCCGAGCTCGAGGATCGTGTTGAACGAGGTGTCGGCATATTCGAGTACGGCACCGAGCAGCCGATCCACCTCGGTCGGGGTGATCGCGTGCAGCGGCACCCGTCCGTCCAGATGGATGTCGCCGAGGTGGTCGACGGCGAACGCGACGCCGTACATCTTCAGGTTCCGCTCGAGCAGCCAGCGGTAGACCGCCGCGTGGTTCTCGTCCGGGTGCCGCGCCACGAACGCGTGCACGTTGACCGCCTGCGGCCCGACGGTCAGTGTGACCGTGGTCTTGAGCTTCCGCTCCCCCGGCAGGTCCGCGCTGAACGCCCCAGGTTCACTCTCCGTGAAGTCGAGTTCGTTCTCGGTCAGCACCTGACGGATCACGTCCGCCACGGCAACTCTCACCCGGCCACCTCCGCGTCTGCGGCCAACTCGGCCGCCATCGTCTCCGCCGCGGTCCGGTACGCCGCGAGCGTCTTCCGCGCGGTCAGTTCCCACCCGAAGCCCTGCGCATGCTCGACCGCCGCCCGGCTCATGCTCTCGCGGGTCGCCGGATCCGTCGCGATCCGGGCCAGCGCGTCGGCGAAGTCGTCCACGCGATGCCCGTGCACCAGGTACCCGGTCCGGCCGTCGAGCACCGCCGTACTCAGACCGCCGACCGCCGCCGCGACCACTGGCGTACCGCAGGCCTGCGCCTCCAACGCGACCAGCCCGAAGGACTCCGAGTACGACGGCACGCACACGACGGATGCCGCGCGGTACCAGTCGGCCAGCCGCGGGCGCTCCATCGGCTTCACGAATCGCGTGACGTCGTCGATCCCCAGTGCGCGGGCGAGCTCCGCGTGCGCTTCCGGATGCTCCATCCCGTTCCCGGACGGTCCGCCGATGATGGCGACGACCAGCCGCGAACGCAACGACGGGTCGTGCTCGAGGATCCGCGCCGCGGCCCGGATCAGCAGGTCGGGCGCCTTCAACGGCTGGATCCGCCCGACGAACGCCAGTACGACGGCATCCGCCGGCAATCCGACCGCCTGCAGGGCAGCTGACCTGTCGCCCGGGCTGAACAGCTCCAGGTCCACGCCGGGATTGACCACGCCGACCTTCGCGGGCCGGGCGCCGTACAGCTCGATCAGCTCGCGCGACTCGTCGCCGGTGTTGGCGAGCAGCCGATCGGCGGACTCGACGACCTGCTCCTCGCCGATCAGCCGTGCCGGTGGTTCCGGTACGTCGTCCTCGGCCAGGCTGGCGTTCTTCACCTTGGCCATCGTGTGCATGGTGTGAACCAGTGGGACCGCCCAACGATCGCGGGCGAGCAGGCCGACCTGGCCGGACAACCAGTAGTGCGAGTGGATCACGTCGTACCAGCCGGGCTCGTGGATCGCCTCGGCGCGCAGGACCGCGCGGGCGAACGTACACAGCTGGGCGGGTAGCTCGTTCTTGGTCAGGCCCTCGTACGGGCCGGCGGCAACGTTGCGGACCGTCACGCCGGGCATCAGCTCCACGCGCGCCGGCAGCGCGGACGCGGTCGCCCGGGTGAAGACGTCGACCTCGATCCCGAGCGCCGCCAGTTGTTTGGAGAGCTCCACGACATACACGTTCATGCCGCCGGCGTCCCCGGTACCGGGCTGGTCGAGCGGCGACGTGTGCAGACTGATCATCGCGACCCGCCGGAGGGGAATGTCGGTCACTCCGTCAGGGTATCTCCGGGGCCTCGGCCGGGAATCGGGAGTTCTCCCTAGTGTCCCGTAAGCGGTGTAGCTCGAATGATTTCGGTGGTCAGGTGCGTGCATCGTGGTGCTTGGTCAGTGGCCTCGATGCGGAGCATCGTGGGCGCTGGGCAAGTGCCGCGAGGTGCGTGCCTGGGCGCCGAAAGCGTCGAGCTACACCGCTTACGGGACACTGGCATCGGCGGCCGTCCAGCTGGCAAGGAGCCGCAGGTTCTGCTCGGAGGTGGAGCCTGGCTCGACGGTGTACGTCACCAGCAGCTGATCCGGTTCGCCCGGCGGCTGCAGCGTCTCGTACTGGACTGTGATGTCGCCCACCAGCGCGTGGTGCTGCGTCTTGGTGCCGTACGTCTTGTCCTTCACGTCGTGCCTGGCCCAGTGCTCGCGGAATTCCGGACTGTGGATCGAGAGCTCCCCGATCAGCTCGGTCAGCTCCGGATCGTCCGGGTAGCGGCCCGCGTACATCCGCAGATAGCCGACGGTCTCCTCCGCGACCGCATCCCATTGCGGGTAGAAGTCCCGGGTCGCCGGGTCCAGGAACACCAGCCGCGGGATGTTGCGGTCCTTGCGGTCCAAGCTGCCGAAGTCGGCGATCAGCGCCGCGGCCAGCCGGTTCCAGCCCAGGACATCCATCCGGCGGCCGAGTACGAACGCGGGTACGTCCGGCATCGAGTCGAGCAGCCGCTGCATCCCCGGGCGCAGCCGCTCCGGCGGACGGCGTCGCGGCGTACGGCGAACTGGTTTCGCCAGCAGGGCAAGGTGTTTGCGCTCGTCGTCGGTCAGTTCGAGGACCCCCGCGACGGCGTCCAGGATCTCCTGCGAGACCTTGTCGGCCCGACCCTGCTCGAGGCGCACGTAGTAGTCGGCGCTCACCCCGGCCGCCTGCGCGAGCTCCTCGCGGCGCAGTCCCGGGACCCGGCGCCGACCGCCGAACACCTTGAGACCGAGGTCCTCGGGCTGCACACGTGCCCGGCGCGACTTGAGGAACTCGGTCAGCTCAGCACGGCGATCCATGCCCTCCAGTATCCAGATCGGCCGGATCCGCAACCTGGTCCTGCCAGAACCAGGCTCAGCAGAACCCTGGGTACGGCGTCGCAACCGCCCCAGGATCGATGCCATGACCAACTTGAGCAAGCGCACTGCAGTAGTCACCGGAGCGGCAAGCGGGATCGGCGCCGCGATCGCCACCCAACTGGCCGAGGCCGGCGCCTCGGTCGCCCTGGTCGCCCGGCGGCAGGACCGCCTCGACGACCTGGCCGGCAAGCTCGGCGACCGGACGTTCGGAGTCGCCCTGGATGTGACGTCCCAGGAGTCCGTGGACGCCGGGGCCACCCTGATCCACGAGCGCCTCGGCACTGTCGATCTGGTCGTGAACGCGGCCGGTGTGATGCTGGCGGCGCCGATCGCCGACGGCCAGCTCGACGACTGGACGCGGATGATCGACACCAACGTCACCGGCGTACTGCGGCTCGTGCACGCGTTCACGCCCGACCTGATCACGGCGGCCGGCGAAGGACGGACGGCCGACCTGGTGAACATCTCGTCGATCGGCGCGCACGTGGTCTTCCCCGGGTACGCGGTCTACGGCGCGACCAAGGCGGCGCTGACCCACCTGTCGGCCTCGCTGCGCGCAGACCTCTCGCCGTACGACGTCCGCGTGACCAATGTCGAACCAGGCCTGACCGACACCGAACTCGCCACCCACCTGGACGGCCCCGGACAGAACCTGATCGCGTCGATGAACGACCAGATCGGTCCGCTCGCCGCCGAGGACATCGCCGGTGTGGTGACGTTCGCCGTCAGCCGTCGTCGCGAACTGAACCTCCGCCAGATCATCGCGCTGCCGACCCGCCAGGCGTGACGTTGGTGGGGCTACCTCCACCTGGGTTGGCGGACTCACACCACTGTGATCAAGGCCGTTCGCCGAAAGCATTGAGCCATGCGAACAGTCCTCGAAGAAGCCAAGTCCTGGCATCGCCCGTTGCTGCTGATGGTGCTCGCCATGGCCGGTCTGGTCCTGACCGCGGGCGTCGGCCTGGTGGTCGACCACCGAGCGATTCTCAACGAGTCCGTGTGGCTCAAGCCGTTCAAGTTCGGCATCTCGTTCGTTCTGTACGGGGCGACGCTGGCCTGGCTGCTTTCCAAGCTGCGCAAGGCGAAACGCTTCGGTTGGTGGACCGGCACCGTGTTCGCGATCACCGGGATCGTCGACGTCGGCTTCATCGCCGTACAGGCGGCGCGCGGGACGTTCAGTCATTTCAACGCCAACACCGACACGTTCAACCAGGTCGGCCAGCAGGTGTTCATGTCGGGCGTCCTCGGGCTGTTCGGCGCGAGTCTCGTGGTGGCGATCATGCTGCTGTTCCAGCGGGTCGGCGACGCACCGCTGAACCGGGCGATCCGGGTCGGCCTGGGACTCGCTGTCGCGGGGATGGCGATCGCGTTCTACCTGGTCGGTGCGAACGGACACCGCGAGCAGGTCACCGACGCGTACGGTCACCCGGTCACGCTGGCCGGCAGCCACGGGATCGGCGTCGAACCGGGCGGTCCTGGCATGCCGCTGACGCACTGGAGCACGGTCGGCGGCGACCTGCGGATCCCGCACTTCGTCGGGCTGCACGCAATCCACTTCCTGCTGATCGTCCTGCTCGCGCTGTACCTCCTCGGCCGGCGTACGCCGTGGCTGCGGCCGGAGCGGGTGTGCGCACGGCTCGTCGGAGTGGCTGCGTTCGCGTACGCCGGTGTGATGCTGACCGTGACGGTGCAGGCGTTCCGTGGACAGTCACTGATCCACCCGGACGGGGAGACGCTGGGCATGCTCGGCGGCTTCCTGGCGATCAGCGCGGTAGCGCTCGCCGGTGTGGTCGGGGCGGCGCGGCGGCAGCCCGTCGTACCGGCGCACGCCGCTCCGCGGCAACCGGTCGGCGCCGGCCGAGCCTGAGACAGGGCACGCGGTCGCCGATCGGCTTTGAGAGACTCGGAGTATGACTTCGAGCGAGCGTCCTCTGGCTGTGGTGACCGGTGCTAGCAGTGGGATCGGAGCCGCGTCGGCGCGCTGTCTCGCCGGGGCTGGGTTCGAGGTGATCTGCGCCGCGCGGCGGCTGGACCGGATCGAGGCGCTGGCCAAGGAGATCGACGGCCGCGCGGTGCAGTGCGACGTCACGTCCGCCGCGGATGTCGCGAAGCTGGCCGCGGCCGTCGGGGACGAGCTGCACGTGCTGGTGAACAACGCCGGCGGCGCGTTCGGGATGGAGCCGGTGGCCGAAGCCGACCTGGACGCGTGGCGGCGGATGTACGAGGTGAACGTGATCGCGGTCGCGGCCGTCACCAAGTCGTTGCTCCCGGCCCTCATCTCCGGCCGGGGCACGATCATCGTGATGGGCTCGACCGCGGGACAGGTCGCGTACGAGGGCGGTGGCGGGTACGTCGCCGCGAAGCACGGCGCCAAGGCTGTCGTCGACACGCTCCGCCTGGAGCTGTACGACCAGCCGGTCCGGGTCACCGAGATCGCACCCGGCATGGTGCAGAGCGAGGGCTTCGCGCTGACCCGCTTCGACGGCGACCGGTCCCGGGCCGAGGCCGTGTACGCCGGCGTCCGCGAACCCCTCACCTCGGAGGACGTCGGCGACATCGTCGCCTGGATCGCCACCCGCCCCTCGCACGTCAACATCGACCGGATCACCGTCCGCCCCCGCGCCCAAGCCGCCCAACACAAGGTCCACCGCGAGCTGTAACTCCTTGACGTGAGCCGCCTCACCGACAGCCTGCTTGCAATTGCAAGCAGGCTGCTAGCACACTGGGG
>DASSDE010000814.1:0-2613 GCA_035697365.1 Kribbella sp.
ACAGCCATGTCCACAGCTGCGACCGGAGTGATCCGGACCGACGCCGACGAGCGATTGGCGCGGATCATCCTCGATGTGGTGAGGTCTGCTTCGTGATCGTCACCGCTCCTGACACTCTGCTTCCGGCCGAGAAGCTCGGCCGCGTGCACTTCGTAGGTATCGGCGGCGCCGGCATGTCCGGCATCGCCCGGATCATGGCGTCCCGTGGGATCGAGGTCTCCGGCTCCGACGCCAAGGACGGCAAGGTCCTGGCCGCGCTGCGGGCGCTCGGCGCCACCTGCTGGGTCGGGCATGCCGCCGAGCACGTGCAGGACGTCGACACCGTCGTGGTGTCGACCGCGATCCGCGAGACCAACCCCGAGGTGGTCGCCGCCCGCGAGGCCGGCATCCCGATCCTGCCGCGGGCCGCCGCTCTCGCATCGGTGATGGTCGGCCGCCGCACCCTCGCGGTCGCCGGTACGCACGGCAAGACCACCACCACGTCGATGCTCACGGTCGCGTTGCAGCACTGCGGCGCGGACCCGTCGTACGCGATCGGTGGGAACCTCAACGAATCGGGCTCGAACGCCCACGACGGCAACGGCGACCTGTTCGTCGCCGAGGCGGACGAGTCGGACAGGTCGTTCCTGACCTACACGCCCGAGGTGTCGATCGTCACGTCCGTCGAGCCGGATCACCTGGACAACTACGGTGACGAGGCCAGTTACCGCAAGGCGTTCGAGGAGTTCTGCGCGCGGGTGCTGGCCGACGGGTTCATGGTGATCTGCGCCGACGACGCCGGCGCCCGGCAGCTCGCGGCGTACGCGATCGACCGCGGTATCGACGTCCGGACGTACGGCGAGTCCGAGGACGCGGACCTGCACGTCACCGAGATCACCGCGACCGGCGCCACGCAGTCGTTCGTGCCGGTGTACCGCGGTCGCAAGCTGCCGATGGTGAGTCTGCAGCAGGCGGGCAAGCACAACGCGCTGAACGCGGCGGCGGCGCTCACCGTCGGGCTCGGGCTCGGGTTCTCCGCTGCCGAGCTGGCCGAGGGGCTGGCCGCGTTCACGGGGACCGGGCGGCGGTTCGAGTTCAAGGGCCTCGAGGACGGCGTACGGGTCTTCGACTCCTACGCGCACCACCCGACCGAGCTGGCTGTCGACCTCACCGCGGCCCGGCAGGTGGCGGGGGAGGGACGCGTGATCGCGTGCTTCCAGCCGCACCTGTTCAGCCGTACGCGGATCTTCGCGACCGAGTTCTCGCAGGCGCTGGCGCTGGCCGACGAGGTCGTGGTGATGGACATCTTCGCGGCCCGTGAGGACCCGGAGCCCGGTGTCACCGGTGCCCTGATCGCGAACCACGTCCCGCTGAAGCCTGACCAGGTGCGGTTCGAGCCGTCCTGGTCCGCCGTACCGCAGCTGGTCGCGGACCTGGCCGAGCCGGGTGATCTGGTCGTCACCCTCGGGGCCGGCGACGTGACCCTGATCGGCCCGGAAGTCGTTGGTCTGCTGGCCGAACGCGCCCGTACCCGCGAGCCTTCCGAGGCAACGCCGGTACCTGTGGTGGAGTAATTAGGTGGGGTTTGTTGAATGAGCCAGGGCGTCGATCTGGCTCGGGCACAGCAGCGGTTCGCGCGCCGGCAACGGCTGGTGCGGTGGCGTAGCTGGCTGCCCTGGGCCATCGGCGGCGGGCTGGTCGTGCTGGCCGGTCTGGTCGTCTGGTTGTTCTACTTCTCCTCTGCGTTCGCGGTCTCCGGCGTCCGGATCAGTGGTGCGGACACGGTGCCGGTGGCAACGATCGAGCAGACCGCCGCCGCACCGACGGGCACACCGCTGGCCAAGGTCGACCTCCGGTCGATCGCGGACCGGGTGCGAACCATCCCGGCGGTCGCGGACGCACAGGTCACCCGGGCGTGGCCGCGGAAGATCGTGATTGTTGTCACCGAACGGGTTCCGGTCGTCGTGGTGACCGACGGTTCGCGGTACGAGTTGGTGGACGCCACCGGTACGTCGTACCGCACGGTGCCCAACCGGCCGGCCGGACTGCCGGAGGCGAAGGTGACCGGTGTCCGGCACGACGTCACCGTGCATTCGGTGGTGACCGTGTCGGCAGCGCTTCCGGAGGCGTTGCGCAGGCAGGTGAGCTCGATCTCGGCAGCGTCGCCGGACTCGATCACGCTGAACCTGGGCTCCGGTGTGAAGGTCGTTTGGGGCAGTTCCGATGACAGTGAGCGCAAGGCCGAGGTACTCAGCGTGCTGATGAAGCGCAAGGCGAAGGTGTACGACGTCTCGGCGCCCGATCTCCCTGTCACCAAAGGGGAAAAGCGGTGACCGGACACATCGCGGACCACATCACGCAACGGCGGCGAGGCGCGTGGACTTTGGCTGGAACCGTCCCGTACCGTGCGGCGTAATCTAAAGTTGACATAACTCTAAGCATCCACTTGAGGTTCAGTCTTTTCGCTGGACAACGGGAAAGCAACGAGGCGAGAGGCGCGGACGTGGCGGCACCGCAGAACTACCTGGCACTCATCAAGGTCGTCGGCATCGGCGGAGGCGGCGTGAACGCCGTCAACCGGATGATCGAGCACGGTCTGAAGGGCGTTGAGTTCATCGCCATCAACACCGACGC
>DASSDE010000815.1:0-2370 GCA_035697365.1 Kribbella sp.
CCCGGCTGCCGCACTCGCCGGAGTTCTGCTGCTGAGTGCCTGTGGCAAGGACTCCACCGACGGAGGCCGCCCGGTCCCGGTCGGCGGAGACTCCGGTACCACGACGTCGAGCACCCCGTCGACGGAACCAACCAAGGCCACCAGCAGCGCACCGACGGCGCCGGTGACAACCGCGAAGCCGACCGCTCCGGCCGCGAAACAAGTCATCGTCCAGGTGGGGAACTTCGGGTCGAACGCGGCCGTCCAAGGCCTCGTGACCAGCTACCCGCTGTACTTCAAGGCCCTCGTCGACCGCGACGACACGATCCTGAAGCAGCGGTTCCCGTCGTTCTTCTACGCCGACGTCGCGCAGGGCATCCAGGACGCCAAGCGCAACGGCTGGGTGATGAAGCCACCGGGCAGCGTCGTGGTGGTGGGTGTGCAGGACGGCTCGGACGGCACGATCACCGTCCGGACCTGCCGTTCGCAGACCACTCAGTACTGGGACCCCAAGGTGCGGAAGTGGACCGTCGTGGCGCCACACGGCTCGCCCGAGGTGATCCAGATGGCCAAGACGGGCGTCGGCTGGATGCCGTACCGGCTGGCCACGAGCAAGGGCGTGAACTGCGCGGGAGTGCATTATCCGGCCTAGTCCGGGCACCGGATTTCAGGTTGCGAAGAGGTGACGGGGCATTGGCCAACGGGCATGATGCCCCTGGTCGAAGATAATCTGCGGGAAGACGAGTCTGGGGAGTGAGGATGCACAACCGGCTGAGCCGAGGGCTGCTCGTCCTGAGCGCCGTACTCGCTCTGCTCATGGTCGTCCCCGCCACGACGGCGACAGCGGACACCATCCAGACCGGCAACTCGGTCTGCAGCATGTACGTGAACTCCGTCGGTTTCGGCTCGTACTGCAGCTCCGGCAAGGCGTACGTGGGCGACGGGCCGCCGCCTCCGACCTGGCGGGAGCGCCTCCAGGGCAAACCGTTCGTACCGTGCCGGAACTTCGAGATCCCGACCGGCATCCGGCTCCCGAAGGCCCCGGACGGCAAGCGGTGGGTGCTCCGGGTGACGATCACGGACTACAACCTCGACACCTACAACGGTGGTCCGCGGGCGCACCTCGAGCGCGCCTACATGCCGGTGGACGCGGCGGAGGAGGCCCAGTGCCCGTTCCCGCCTTACATGCAGCAGTTCTGGTACCGCTTCCAGACCAACTATCCGTCGCCGGCGCTGCAGATCATGCCGACGTACACCCCCCGGGTGAACATCCCGGCCTTCTTCACCCTGACCCCGGAGACGTCCGAGATCTACGAGCTCGACGGTTCGACGAGCAGCTACTACAGCCCGGGGCACAACCTGACGATGCGCGGCATGGTCGTGAACATGAAGGTCGATCCTGGTGACGGGACGGCGCCGTTCGACTGCAAGGCCGGCCTGACGCCTGTGGACGACCCGGACGGGTACGACCAGACCAAGGATCCGGATCACCAGCTGAACCCGTGCAAGCACGTCTACAAGAGGTCGAGCGCTAGTCAGCCGGACGGCATGTACACCGTGAAGCTGACGATCACGTGGGAAGTCTCGTACTGGATCGGCAAGGACCAGGGCGGTTGGCACCCGATCGGTCAGGCGAACGTCAACGCGGTACAGCGGTTGCCGGTGCAGGAAGTGGAGGCGATCGGTGGCTGAGATGGTGGCTGACGGGACGGCTCATGGTGGGGGTATGGAGGAGCGATGGTAAGGACCAATGATCCGGTGCGGGCGGCGCGGCTGCCGCAGCAGCGGGCGGGGAGTCCGGGCGCGGACCGGCTGAAGGGCTTCGTCGCGCTGCTCGCGATCCTGGCGATCGTCGTCGGTGTGCCGTACGTGCTGCTGCGGTTCTTCGGTACGCCGTGGCCGGACGAGATGCCCAGCAAGAGCATGCTGCTCAGTGAGCTGAGCATCCGGACCGTGCTCGGCATCATCGCGTTCTTCATCTGGGTCGCCTGGCTGCACTTCGTGGTCTGCCTGATCGCCGAGGCGGTCTCGGAGATCCGCGGTCACGGCCTGTCGCCGCGGGTCCCGCTCGGCGGTGGCTCGCAGGCGCTGGCCCGCCGGCTGATCGGCGCCGTCGTCCTGATCGCCGCCGGCGCGGGTGTCGGCGTACCGGTCGCCAGTGCGGTGACGACGAGCGGTCCCGCGGCTCCGTCCTCGGTCAGTGCGCGGCACGGCAACGAGCAGTCCGCGACGTCGCAGTACCGCCAGACGGAGGCGGCCAGCACGCTCCTCAGCGGCAGCAGCCAGCACACGAACAAGACCACCACCGGCGTCCGGACGAACCAGGACCACAAGGGTCAGGTCGTCAAGTACACCGAGGTCCGTCCGCCGCACGGCCGGAACTACGACTGC
>DASSDE010000816.1:0-12495 GCA_035697365.1 Kribbella sp.
GGTCGGTACGTGGAAGCCGCTGACGGCCACGACCAGTGTCACGACCAGGATCGCGATCAGCGGCGCCGGGACGGCCTTGGTCAGGCGCGGCAGGAACACCATGATCACGATGCCGGCGGCCACCAGCGGGTACACCAGCCACGGCACGTGCAGCAGATGCGGCAGTTGCGCGAGGAAGATCAGGATCGCGAGCGAGTTGACGAAGCCCACCATCACCGAGCGCGGGATGAAGCGCATCAGGCGGGCGACCCCGAGCAGGCCGAGCGCGACCTGCAGGATCCCGGCCAGGATCACGGTCGCGATGAAGTAGTCGAAGCCGTGGTTGCGCATCACCGGAGCGATCACCAGGGCGACCGCTCCGGTGGCTGCGGAGATCATCGCGGGCCGGCCGCCGAGGAACGCGATCGACACCGCCATCGTGAACGAGGCGAACAGCCCGACCCGCGGGTCGACACCGGCGATGATCGAGAAGCTGATCGCCTCCGGGATCAGGGCGAGACCGACGACGAGGCCGGCGAGTACTTCGGTGCGCAGGCGTCGGGGTGAGCGAAGTGCGGCGCGGACGGACGTGACTGGCAGAGCTGACTCAGGCGTCAGCGAAGACATACGGAACTCCAGGGGAGGCGGCAGGAACGGGACAGTTCCGGGTGAAGAGCACCAGCTCACCTCACCGGGGTCCAAGACTCGATTCTACCTCCCGCAGCACGACCTCTTGACGAGAGTCCACCACCTGGTGCAGGGTTTTACAGCGCTGCATTACAGCGCTGTAAACGCCAGGAAATCAAAGCACCCTGCGCTCCGCTCGGGGTTGGTGGGCGGTGCCGGCTTGAGTAGAGAGTGGGGTAGATGCGGCCCGACATTGTGGTGGTGATGACCGATCAGCAGCGGGTGGGGCTGACTCGGCGGAGTGGGTATCCGGTGGACACGATGCCGTTCGTCGACGGGCTGGCGGCGCAAGGGACGGACTTTCGGCAGGCCTACACCGCGGCGCCGGCGTGCGTTCCGGCTCGTACGAGCTTGCTCACTGGGCGCTTCCCCAGCGCTCACCAGGTCCGTCAGAACAGCAACGCCCGGTACGCGCACTACCAGCAGGACCTCCTCGACGTACTGCGGAACGCGGACTACCAACTGCACTTCGCCGGCAAGCCGCACATGCACCGCGACGCCGCCGACTTCGACACCTTCGCGGGCCCGTACTTCCACACCCAAGGCCCCGAACGCAGCGCCGACGAGAAGGCGTTCGACGAATGGCTCGACCACCTCGACCACGGTGTCTCCGACGAGCCCACCCCGTACGACGTGACGACCCAACTGCCGTACCGGATCACCAGCGACGCACTCAAGGCGATCGACGAGGCGGACCCGGATCGACCCGGCCTGTTCTGGGTCTCGTACCCCGAGCCGCACAACCCGTACCAGGTCCCGCAGCCGTACTTCGACTTCGTCGCGCCCGCGGACGTCCCCGACCGACTGACCGGCCCGGAAGCCGCTGAGCACAAGGGCGGCGCGTACGCCTGGCTGCGGAAACTCCAGGAAGACAAGCGACCCGGGTACGACGACAACTGGCGCCGCTACGCCGCGAACTACCTCGGCATGCTGCGCCTGCTCGACGACCAGATCCGCCGCCTGCACGAAGGTCTGGCACACCGCACCCGCCCGCGACTGACGATCGTGCTCGCCGATCACGGTGACTACGTCGGCGAGTACGGCCTGCAGCGCAAGGGCGCCGGCCTGTCCGAGTTCCTGATGCGGATCCCGATGATCCTCGTCGGGGACGGCGTCAACGAGCAGCAGCGCGACGAGCCGGTCTCGATCGTCGACGTACTCCCTACGATCTGCGAGGCCGTCGACCAGCCCATCCCCGACGGCGTCCAGGGCCGCAGCCTGCTGCCACTCGCCCACGGCAAAGGAGCGCCCGAGGCGGAGTTCGGCAGCATCATCGCCGAACAGGGCTACGGCGGCCGCGCGTACGAGGTGACCGCCCGGCCGCCGCTGCACTTCCGGTACGACGGCCCGACGTTTGACGAGCTCAACACCGTCACGCAGTCCGGCGGCGCGCGGATGCTCCGCAGTGGCAAGTGGAAGCTCATCGTCCATGCGGATCTCGACGGCGAACTCTACGACCTGGAGAACGACCCCGCCGAGCTCGACAACCTCTTCGCCGACGACCGGCATCTGGCCGTCCGCGCCGGCCTGTTGCACCAGCTCACCCGCTGGCAGGCGCGGCTGACCGACGACCTCCCGAACGGCAACTACACCCCGCTCCGCCTGCCCCACAACTGGCGGTGGGCCCCCCAAGGAGAAGCCCCATGAGCACACTGAGCCGCCGGACCCTGCTGGGTCTCGGCGCCGCCGCTGCGGCAGCAATCACGATCCCCGGCTGCTCGGGGAAGTCCGGCCCGATGCGAGTCTCCTGGTACGGACCCGATCCGGTCACGAAGGCGCTCAACCAGGCGCTCGCCGCCTGGAAGTCGAGCGGCGGCGCGGAGTACACGTCGGAGAGCGCGCCGTTCGCCGACTACTGGGACAAGCTCGCGACGCAGACCTCCGGCAACAACGCTCCGGACGTCCTGCGGATGTCGATGAGCTACTTCAGCGACTACGCCGGCCGGAGTGCGCTCAAGGACCTCGGCTCGCTGGGGATCGACACGTCCGGTCTCGACAAGGACGTCGCCGACAGCGGTGTTGCCGACGGCAAGAACTACGGCATCGGGCAGAGCTCGATCAGCTACTCGATGTACGTCGACGAGGCCGCGATCAGGAAGGCCGGCGGGACGGTCCCGGCGCAGGGCTGGACGTGGGAGCAGTTCGCCGAGTTCGCCAAGGGGTACGCCGGGTCGGTGCAGGGTTCGTTCGGCTGCGGCGACCAGGCCGGTGGACTGCAGGTGTTCGAGGTGTACGCCCGGCAGCACGGGACCGAACTGTTCAGCGACGACGGCAGCAAGCTGCTCGCCACCAAGGACACCGTCCAGGAATGGTTCCAGTACTGGGCCGACCTGCGAAAGGCCAAGGCCGCACCACCGCAGAACATCAGCGCGGAAACGGACACCATCGAGAAGTCGCTGATCGCCAAGGGCAAGGCGCCGGTGCAGTTCGGCTGGGTCCAGCAGGTCACGTTCTACCAGCCGCTGGTGAAGAGCCCGCTCACCATCCTCCCGGTGCCGCAGGTGACGGCGGGCGACCTGAAGGGCCAGTTCGTCAAGGGCCTCGACCTGTGGTGCATCTCGGCGGCGAGCAAGCACCCCGAGGACGCGGCGAAACTGATCGGGTTCCTGCTCAACGACGAGAAGGCGATCAAGGCGATCGGCATCCTGCTCGGCGTACCGCCGTCGAAGAAGGCGCGGGACCTGGTCTCCGCGGACGCCGGCTCGGCGGGTGCGCGGGCGATCAAGTACGTCGAGGACATCAACGCCTTGGTCGGCCCCTCGCCGAAGCCGTGGCCGAAGGGGTACGGCGAGCTGCTCACCGGCTTCGGCCGGATCGCGGAGAACATCGGCTTCGGCAAGACCACGCCGGCCGCGGGCGCTCAGGAGTTCGTCGACCTGGCCGGAAAGACCCTCGGTCAGTGACTGCTCTTCGGCCACGCCTCCGGCGGAGCGTCCCGGCGTACCTGTTCCTGCTGCCCTGGTTGATCGGGATCGTTGGCCTGACCATCGGTCCGATGCTGCTGTCGCTGTACTACTCCTTCACCGACTACGCGCTGCTCAACACCCCCGAGTGGCAGGGTCTGCACAACTACACCGCGCTCTTCCACGACCCGCGATACCTGCAGTCGCTGAAGGTCACCTTCATCTACGTCGGCGTCTCGGTGCCGCTCGAGATGGCGTTCGCGCTCGCGGTCGCCGTACTGCTCAACCGTGGGCTGAAGGGCCTGGCCGTCTACCGCGCGCTGTACTACGTACCGAGCCTGCTGGGCGGGAGCGTCGCGATCGCCCTGCTCTGGCAGCAGATCTTCGGCAGCGACGGCCTGCTCAACGACATTCTCGGCGTGTTCGGGATCCACGGCCGCGGCTGGATCTCCGAGCCCGGCACGGCGCTGTGGACGCTGATCGTGCTCCGCGTCTGGCAGTTCGGGGCGCCGATGGTGATCTTCCTGGCCGGACTGCGGCAGATCCCGGACGACGTCCTGGAGGCCGCCGAGGTCGACGGTGCGGGCCGCTGGCAACGATTCTGGCGGGTCACGCTGCCGTTGCTGTCGCCGGTGGTGTTCTTCAACCTGGTGCTGCAGATCATCGGCGCGTTCCAGGCGTTCACGCCGGCGTTCGTGATCAGCGGCGGCAAGGGCGGCCCGTCGGACTCGACGCTGTTCTACACGCTGTACCTGTACCAGCAGGCGTTCGGCAACTTCAAGATGGGGTACGCCGCCGCGATGGCCTGGGTACTGCTGCTGATCATCGCGGTCTTCACCGGGCTGAACTTCGTCCTCGGCCGCACCTGGGTGTTCTACGGAGACGAGGGGACACGTCGATGAAACGCGTACTGGCCCACGCCGGCCTGACCGCCGGCGCGCTGATCATGCTGTACCCGCTGCTCTGGATGGTCAGCGCCTCACTGCGCAAGAACACCGAGATCTTCAACCATCCCGGGCTGATCCCGGAGCACCCGACGCTCGGCAACTACGCGCTCGGCTGGTCCTCGACCGGGACCAGCTTCGGCGTCTACATCCTGAACTCGCTGATCATCTGTGCAGCGGTGGTGATCGGCAACCTGGTGACGTGTTCGCTGACTGCGTACGCGTTCGCGCGGATGACGTTCGTCGGGCGGAAGGCGCTGTTCGCGCTGATGCTGGCGACGCTGATGCTGCCCGCGCACGTGACGCTGATCGCGCAGTACTCGATCTTCCGGAAGCTGGACTGGATCGACACGTTCTGGCCGATGATCGTGCCGAGCTTCCTGGCCACGGACGCGTTCTTCGTGTTCTTGATGGTGCAGTTCATCCGGTCGATTCCGGTGGAGCTGGACGACGCGGCCCGGATCGACGGCTGCGGGTACTGGGGCATCTACCGGCGGATCATCCTGCCGCTGCTGTCCCCGGCGCTGGTGACGACGGCGATCTTCTCGTTCATCTGGACCTGGAACAACTTCTTCAGCCAGCTGATCTACCTGTCGACCAGGACGAAACTGACGGTGCCGGTGGCGCTGCGCGGCTTCCTGGACGCGACCGGCAGCTCGGAGTGGGGCGGCCTGTTCGCGATGAGCGTCGTGACGCTGGTCCCGGTGGTCGTGGTCTTCGTGGTCTTCCAGCGCCGCATCCTGGCCGGAATGGCTCATACCGGGCTCAAATGAGACTGTGCCTTTGGCCGGGCCTTCGGCGCCGGCGTGGTCATGGGGCCTTGGCTCCCGGTCTTCCCTCGTCGCTCTGGTCGCTTCGCTCCCGCCGCTCCTCGGTCCAGACCGGGAGGCCCCATGACCTTCGGTCGGAGGCTCCTCGACACATGACATGCTTACGCTCATGAGGCCTCGTTTGATCGATGTCGCCGAGGCGGCCGGGGTGTCGATGAAGACGGTGTCGAACGTCGTCAACGGGGCCCAGCACGTCCGCCCGGAGACCCGGCAGAAGGTACTGGCCGCGATCGACAAGCTCGGGTACCGGCCGAACATCGCGGCCCGCAACCTGGCCCAGGGCCGCAGCGGCGTGATCGCGCTCGCGGTCCCGCAGCTCGACCGGCCGTACTTCGCCTCGCTGGCGGCCCGGATGCTCGACGAAGCCGAGTCGTTCGGCTGGATCGTCCAGTTCCACCAGACCGGCGGGCGGCGCGAGACCGAGCTGGCGCTGCTGAACGACCGGCATCCGGCGCGCCTCGACGGGATCGTGATGAGCCCGCTCGGCCTCACCCCCGAGGACGTCAAGGAGCGAGCCCCCGGGCTGCCGCTCGTCCTGCTCGGCGAGAAGGCCGGCGCGGAGCATCACGCCGACCACGTCGGGATCGACAACCGCCGCGCGGGCAGGGTCGCGACCGAGCATCTGCTGGAGCTCGGTCGACGGCAGGTGATGGCGCTCGCACCCGGTCCGAGCATGGACGACGAACGGATCAACGGTTACCGCGACGCGCTGGCCGCAGCGGGGCTGCCTGTCGACGAGGACATCGTGCTGCCGACCGGTGGCCTGCGTGGTCAGGACGCGGAGCGCACGCTCGGCAGCTGGCTGGACTCGGGCCATCCGGCGCCGGACGCGATCTTCACCGCCACGGACTGGCTGGCGATGGGAGCAATCCGGGCGCTGGTGCTGCGCGGTCTGCGGATCCCGCAGGACGTGGCGGTGGTCGGGTTCGACGACATCCCGTACGACCTCGCCACCCTCCCGACCCTCACCACGGTCGCGCCCGACCGGGTCGCCGTCGCCCGCCTGGCCCTGCAGGCGCTCCGCGACCAGCGGCCGGACTCCGACCCGGTCCGCCTAGAGGCGCCCTTCACCCTCGTCGTCCGCGAAAGCACGGCCGGTATCAACTGAGGAACTCACCCAGGTGACGGCCAGCGCCAGTGCGGCGACAGTGCCGATCAGGCCGAACCAACCGACAGCCTGGGTGGGGGAGGTCCGGTCGGCAAGGATGCCGGCGAGCAGCGGGCTGATGCCGGTGGCGGTGGTGAGGCCCGCGTTGCCCATGCCGATCGCCTGACCGCGCCGCTCCTGCGGGACCCGGGTCGTCAGTGCCGTCGTCGTCTCCATCGCCACGATCGTGCCGAAGGCACCGGCGAGCACGAAGAGCACGATCGACACCGCCAGCCCGGGCCGCACCAGGCACACCGCCACCGGTACGGCGGACGCGACCGCGAACGGACCGAGCAGGCCGGGTCGTCGCGATTCCGGGACCAGTTTGCTGTACAGGAACACGCCGACCACGCTCCCGAACGGATCCGCGGCCAGGATCAGCCCGACGACGACAGAGCCGCCACCAAACGCAGCGGCGTACGGCGCCGCCATCCCCTCGTACACCGCCACGAGCGCCATCAGCCAGAGCATCAGCACCAGCGTGCGCGTCCCACGATCCGCGAACAGCACGTCGAACGATTCTCGCCACGGAGCCCGCGCCGACGCCGGCCGTTCGACGACCGCACGCGGGCGCAACCGGGTCCGGATCAGTACGGCCGACCCGAAGAACGTCAACGCGTCGAGCGCGAGAACCACGTACGGGTTGAAGATCGCGATCAGCAACCCGCCGCCCGCGAACCCGGCGAGCTGCGCGGACTGCACTGTGATGCTGCGGACCGCCATGCCGGTCGGGAACAGTTCCTCTCCGAGTACGTCGGGCAGCAGGGCGATCTGCGCCGCCTTGAAGACCGGTTGGAGCAACGACACACAGGCGACCAGGACGCACAGCACCACGAACGGCATGCCCGGGATCGCTACCAGTACGACCAGGCAGCCCCGTAGGGCGTCGATCCAGCAGATCAGTTCACGGCGCGGGAAGCGGTCCGCAAGCCCGGTCAGGAAGACGCCGCCGAGTAGGGACGGTACGAATGTCAGCGCGTACGTCAGCCCGGTCAGCGCTGCCGATCCGGTGTGGTTGAACACCAGTACGGACAGGGCAACCCGGGCCAACTGGTCGCCGGCCACCGACTGCAACTCGGCCAGCCACATCGCCCGGAACTCGACCACGCCGAACACGTCCCGATACCTCACCATCCGCGGACCATAGATCCGCAAGCTGCTGCACAGCCCCCCTTCG
The DNA here is from genome assembly GCA_035697365.1 of Kribbella sp. Lineage (GTDB taxonomy): Bacteria > Actinomycetota > Actinomycetes > Propionibacteriales > Kribbellaceae > Kribbella. The sequence continues at coordinate 7,668 of DASSDE010000816.1, forward strand.
AAGGTCGTCGAAGCGAGCCACCTCCTGTCGTTCGGGGAGTTCTGGTTCGACAATGGGCGGCATGGGTGGGGGAATGGTGGCGATGTTGTTCTCGGACATCGAGGGCTCGACGGTGTTGTTGCGGCGGTTGGGGGACCGGTATCTCGAGGCGCTCGAGGAGCACCGGCGGATCCTGCGCGCGGCCTGGGCGGCGTACGGCGGGACCGAAATGGGGACGGAGGGCGACAGCTTCTTCGTCGTGTTCGCGACCGCGGGCGAGGCGGTGCGTGCGGCGGTCGACGGGCAACGCGGTCTCGAGGAGCAGCACTGGCCGGGCGGGCAACGGCTGCGGGTGCGGATGGGCATCCATACCGGTACGCCAGGGGTGCACAACGGCGACTACTGGGGCATGGACGTACACCTCGCAGCGCGGATCGGGGCGGCTGCGCACGGTGGGCAGATCGTGGTGTCGGCGGTCACGGGCGAGCTCGCACACGTCACGCTGCGCGACCTGGGAACCCATCATTTGAAGGACATTCCGGAGCCTGAGCGGCTGTTCCAGGTCACCGCGGACGAGCTGCAGGCCGACTTCCCGCCGCTGCGCACCGTTGGTACGGTGACGAGCCTGCCCGCGCCGGCGACACCACTGCTTGGCCGCGCGGACGACATCGGCCGGGTCACGGACTTGCTGGCGAATCCCGACGTGCGACTGGTCACGCTCACCGGGCCGGGAGGCGCCGGCAAGACCCGGCTGGCGATCGGTGCGGCGGCGGAGCTGACGACGAGGTTTCCCGGCGGGGTGTACTTCGTTCCGCTCGCCTCGGTCACGGCCGGGGCGGTGCTCTGGTCGACGATCGCCGAGGTTCTCGACGTCCCGCCACGGGAGCGTGGACGCGTCGCCGGGTACTTGGCGCGGCGCACTCTGCTGCTGGTGCTCGACAACCTCGAACAGTTGCCGGACGCCGATCAGGTCGTTGCCGAGATCATCGAAAACGCACCGCAGGTGAAGGTGCTCGCGACGTCCCGGCGCGCGCTCGGGCTGCTCGGTGAGCATCAGCATCCGGTGGCTCCCCTCCTGGCCGGCGGTGCGGACTCGGCCGCCGTACAGCTGTTCGTGCAACGTGCCCAGGCGGTGCGTCCTGGGTTCGTGTTGACCGCGGAGAACACCGCCGATGTCGTCGCACTCTGCCGGCGGCTCGACGGGCTGCCCTTGGCGATCGAGTTGTGCGCATCGCGCCTGCGGCTGCTCAGCGTCAAGGAGTTGCACGCGCGCATCGATCAGGCGCTGGACATTGTGTCGACCAGCGCGGCGACACCTGAACGCCAGCGGACGTTGCGGGCGACCATCGCCTGGTCGGACGAGCTGCTCAGCCCGGATCTTCGCCGAACCTTGCGACGGCTGGCTGTCTTCGCCGGCGGTGCCGGCCTGGCCGCCGTCGAGAAAGTTGCCACCGGCATCGACCCGTTGGATGCCGTCGCGGAGCTGTACGACAGCAGCCTGATCGCCCTCGCCGAAGGGCCGGACGGGACTCGCGTACGGCTCTTGGAGACGATCCGGCAGTATGCCGCGGACGACCTGACCGACGAGGTCCGGGGCGCTCACGCCGAGTACTACGCCGAACTGGCCGAGGCCCTGGAGAACACCAAGCAGACCACGCCGGACTATCCGATCGAGCGCGCCGAGACCGACCTGGACAACTTCCGTGCCGCGCTCGCCTGGGCGACCGCGAACGACGTACCGACGGCTCTGCGGCTGTGCTCGGCGCTCGGTTGGGTGTGGATGCTCGGCGGCTACCTGGTCGAGAGCCGCAGCTGGCACGAGCGGGTCGTGACCGCGGCCGGTACGACGCCCTCGTCGGAGCTGGCTGCCTGTTTGCGTGGATTGAGCAACCTGCTGCTGATCCAGGGGGAGATCGATCGCGCGTACGAGGTGACGAACCGCAGCGTGGAGCTCGCGCGCTCGCTGGACGATCCTGCGGGGATCGCCTTCGGGTTGACGATGCTGGGTTCGGTGCAACGCGCGCAGGGCGACATCGATGCTGCGCGGACGACACTGACCGATGCTGTCGTCCGGCTGCGGGACCTGGATGATCCGTGGCGGCTGGCCCGCGTGCTCGGGCATCTTGGTGGGATCGAGGAGGAGAGCGGCAACTTCGCGCGGGCCGAGGAATTGATGCGCGAGGCGCTCACTCTCACCGAAGAACTGGGGGATGCGCACGAGATCGCTGCCCAGGGACAGAATCTGGCCTATCTGCTGACGCTCGCGGACCGGCTCGACGAGGCGGGTGACCTGGTTCACGAGCTACGGCCGACCGTCCTGGCGCTCGGCAGTCCGAGTCTCACGATGGCGTTCGCGCACACCGCGATGAACTTGTTGCTCCGGCGCGGCGATCCGGTCGCGGCGGCGCGGCTGTTCGGCGCCGAGGAGGCGATGGGCGAGCGCCTGCAGATCCCGAACCCGTACCTGGACGAGGAACTCGCCGAGGCGCTCGAGCTGATCGGCGACACGCTGTCCCGCGCCGACTGGGAGGAGCACCGCCGGGCCGGCCGCGCCGAACGGGTCGAGGTCCTGCTGGACCGGCTCGGTTGGTAGCCGGATCCTGTTGACCACTGAGAGTGTTGAACTCCATACTGCTCTCACCGCCGTCGGCGGTGCTGCCGGGGGGCAGCGGGGGTTTGTTCTCGGGGATACAAGGGGGCACGTTGTGCATGCCTGGAAGTTGATTCGTGCTGCGCTGATCACGGGGATCCTCGGAGCGTCGCTGGCGGTACCGGCGACCGCGAACGCCGAGGACCCGCCGCCGACCAGCGCGGTGGAGGTCAGCGCGACGACGCTGAATCCGGGAGACACCTTCACCGTCACGCAGACGGTCTACAACAAGATCTCCGGCCCGATCGAGGGCGGCAAGGCCGCGCTGTATGCGCAGGGCGCGAACCTCACCGACTGGCTCGAGTTGGTCAGTTGCACCGGCGCAACGATCTGCTACGTGTACAACGACGAGCACTTCCGCGCCGCGTTCGGCGACGTACCGCCGGGCGAGAGCCGGACCGTGGTCTGGACGTTGCGGGTCAAGGACAGCCCGCGGTCGGACCCGTTCGTGCTGGGGCACCAGTTCGTCGGGGACAACTACGCGTTCGACCCGTACGCCGGCCCGACGATCACGGTCGTCCCGCAGGCGGCTGACGTGGCGGTGTCGATGACCGCGTCGGTGCGGCGCGCGCTCACGGCGCGGATCACGTACACGATCACCGTCAAGAACAACGGCCCCGGTGCCGCGACGGGGATCCGGGTGGTCGGCACCTATCCGGCCGGCCTGGTCTACGCGGGTTCGACCTGTACGCGGGTCAGCGGGACGAGGTCGGTCAACTGCGACATCGCCTCGCTCGCGGCCGGTGCCAGTACGACCCGGACGCTCACCGCCGACACCGCGCTGCTCACGACCGGTGCGCTGACGGCGACGGCGCGGCGGACGGCGAGTTCGCCGTCCGATCCGGTGGCGGCGAACGACAAGGCGAGCCGCACCTGCAACGCCCTCACCGGGCTGATCGTGCACTGCTGACAACTTTCCCTGAAGTACCGAAGACGGCCGGCGGCCGCGGGTTCTCGAGTCCCCGCGACCGCCGGCTCTTGCGTTGACATCTTGCGTTCGGGGCGGGGTGAGGTTTACGGTCCGGGTTAACGTTTAAGTGAGTGTTAGTGAGCACTTCTTCGAAACTTGGAGCAACTATGATCAGTCGGCGGCGGTTTTTGCAGGTGACCGGAGCGGCGATCGGCGCCTCGACGCTCGTCGCATGCGGGGACGGCGGAGCCTCGAGCGGGGGTGCGAAGGCGTCCGGGGAGCTCAAGCTGCCGACGTACAAACCGTTCGAAGGGCTGCCGCCGGACCTCGCCGGAGCCGAGTCCGGCCTCGAGCCCGGGTTCTTGAAGTTCCCGGCCAACGCGGTCGCGAGCGTCAAGACGCCGCCGCTGAAGAATGCGGTGACCGCGCTCACCGAGACGTTCGCGACGCCACCGCCGCCGATGGGCAGCAACCCGATGTGGCAGGCGCTGAACTCGGCCCTGGGCGCCGAGCTCAAGCTCACCATCGGCACCGATCCGGGCTACCCGGAGAAGTTCGCGACGCTGCTCGCCAGCGACTCGCTGCCGGACCTGATGTGGCTGCCGCCGAACCAGGGCATCCCGAACATCGGACCGATGCTCGAGGCGAAGTTCCAGGACCTGACTCAGTACCTGTCCGGTGACGCCGTACTGGAGTACCCGAACCTGGCCGCGCTGAAGCCGGCGTCCTGGCGGACCGCGGTGGTGAACGGCAAGATCTGGGGCGCACCGATCCCGTCGACGCCGTTCGGCCAGGTGATGATGGGCAACCCGAAGACCTGGCAGAAGGTCGGCGGTCTGCAGTGCAGCACCGCGGACGAGTTCTTTGCCAAGTGCAAGGAGCTGACCAGCGGTACGAACTACGCGCTGGAGCCCGCGATCATCAACATGCTGCACATGTTCGGCGAGTGGTTCGGTGCCCCGAACGGCTGGCGGGTCAACCAGGACCGGTCGCTCACGTACCTGTACGAGACCGACAACTACAAGGCCGCCGTCGAGTACGCCGCCAAGCTGTGGGCGGCCAAGGTCTTCTACCCGGACCTGAACCTGGCCGACGCCACGCCGAAGACCGTGAACGGCCAGATCGCCGCGCAGGTCACGGTCGGCCCGCGGGCGACCGCCGACTTCCGGAACCTGGACCCGACGCTGTTCGTGGACACGATGATCCCGTTCGGCCACGACGGCAAGGCGAAGCCGACGTACGACATGGGCTACGGCACGGTCGGGTTCACGCCGTTCAAGAAGACCGAC
>DASSDE010000817.1:0-6888 GCA_035697365.1 Kribbella sp.
AGGTCCCATATCCTTCCCCATCCCACCCCCCACCCCGAAACCCGTCCCATTCCCACCCGCCAACACCCATGCCATCATCCCTCTGGGGAGGAACACATGGGGCAGTTCGACAGCTACATCGAGCGCAACGCACCACCGTCACCACGGACGACGCGCGCCTTCAACATGGCCATGCCGGTTGCCGCGATCGTTTACGCAATCGTGGAGCGCGACGTCAGATACGTCCCGCTCGCTGCCTTCTTCACGTTGATGTTCCTGCCCGCGGGCGTGGCGCCGAAGGCGTACAACCGCGCTTTCGCGGCGCTGGACAGGCACCCGGTTCCCAGCGCGCTGTGCCTGTTCGTGTGCAGCCTCGCCGGTCCCTTCGCTTTCCTGTCCACAATCGTGAGCTACTCCACCAGCCTGTACATCGCCGCACCCGTCGCCGTCGTACTGACGACCTACGGCACGATCCGCAGGCAAGCCCGCCTCCGGGGTAGGGCGTCGTGAGGTACGTACGGCGCGTCGCCGGGATGCTGCGGGACTTCGACGACAAGTTCGCGGCCCAGGCCGCACGAAGGCCGGGCTGGAAGAAGCGTCTGGTCGCGTTGGCGATCTTCCTGTTCGCTTTGTACGGCCTGACGGGCGCAAAGCACTGGCATGAGGCGCTGTCCGCTGCCGCGGTGTGCTTGTGGGCGGCCCTGTACGTCGTCGCGCCGCGCGGCCTGTACGACGGGCGCTTCGTGTCGTGGTCGCAGACGCACACGGTCCGCTCGGCGCTGGTGTTCGCGCTGTTCATGAGCGCGGCAGGCTACCTGGCGCTCTCCGGGATCGCGGACGACTGGAAGTTCGTGCTGTTCATAGCAGTCGCCCTCACCGCGACGATGGTTGTCAGGCAGATCGCGGGTCGTCTGGCCACGAACGCGGACGGGGGTCCGGCGTCCGGTGTGGACGGCGGACCCCCGTCTCGTACGTAGGTCAGGCGGCTTCGCACAGGAGGTCTTCGGGCTCCTCGGTGGTTTCGACCTGCTCCTTCGCGGGGCGCATTACGGTGACGGCGATCGCGACCGAGGCAGCGACGATCACGGCGGCGATCCCGAAGGACAAGTGGTAGCCGTCGGTCAGAGCGGCCAGCGCCGGCTTCGCGTCGGCTACCGAGGCGGTACGGGTAGCGGACAGGGTCGCCAGGACGGCCAGACCCAGTGCGGCCCCGACCTCGCCCATGGTGCCGATCAGCCCGGACGCCAGTCCTGCGTCTTCGGGCTTCACGTCCGACATCGACAGACCCATCAGCGCGGGGAAGCAGACGCCGCCACCCAGACCGAGCAGCGCCAGCACCGGCAGTACGTGGATGAAGTAGTTGCCACCCACAGGAGCCTGCGTGAACAGCGCGAGCCCGACGACGATCAGCGACAGTCCGGCGATCAGCGGGCGCCTCGGCCCGAAGCGCATCACCAGCTTCTCGGAGTACTTCACCGACAGCAGCCCCATGACCAGCGTGGTCGGCAGGAACGCCAGTCCGATCTCGAGAGCGTCGTACCCGAGAACCCGCTGCAGGTAGAGCGAGCCGAGGAAGAAGATGCCGAACATCCCGGAGCTGGACAGTGCCTGGATCAGGTTCGCACCGGTCAGTGTGCGGGAACGGAAGATCCGCAGCGGGACCAGCGGGTTCGCAGCGGTGGCCTCGCGGGCAACGAAGCCGCCCAGCAGCACCAGCGTCACCGCAGCCAGCACCAGCGTGCGCGGGGCGGTCCAGCTCAGCTCGGCCGCCGGCTTCACGATCGTGAACACGCCGACCATCAGCGCGCCGGTGATCAGGACGGCACCCGGTACGTCGGTCCCGCGGCCGAGCCCGAGGCCCTTGTCCTTCTCGATGAGCTTCACGGCGAACGCGGTCGTCAGTATGCCGATGGGCAGGTTCACGAAGAAGATCCAGTGCCAGCTGATCGCCTGCGTCAGGACGCCACCGGCCAACAGGCCGATCGACCCGCCGGCGGACGCAACGAACGCGTACATGCCGATCGCCTTCGCCTGCTCACGCGGCTCGGGGAACAGCGTCACGATCATGCCCAGGATCACGGCGGAGGTCAGCGCGCCGCCGACGCCCTGGATGAAGCGGGCGATGACCAGCACCTCCTGTGAGCGGGCCAGGCCGCACAGCACGGAGGCGATCGTGAAGACGACCAGGCCGGCTGTGAAGACGTTCCGGCGTCCCAGGAGGTCGCCCAGTCGACCAGCCAGCAGCAGGAGGCCACCGAACGCGATCAGGTACGCGTTCACCACCCACGCGAGCGAGGAGCTGGTGAAGCCGAGGTCGTCCTGAATGGCCGGCAGTGCCACGTTCACCACGGTCACGTCGAGCACGATCATCAACATGCCCGCGCAGAGGGTGTAGAGGGCCAGCCAGCGCGAGCGGCCGCCCAGCGCGGCCGGCGTCGTCGCCAGGGTGTCGGTCGTCGCGTACATTCCGGTGCTCCTTGCAGTTCGTCGTAGTGGCCTTACACCTCTACGTCGAACTGGGAGGGCTCAGATTGACACGTCTTCAGAAGTTTTTTCGCGACGCGGGCGCGAGAGCCGGTACGCCGTGAGTGCCGGGACCAGACCGCTCCCAACAACGAGCAGTGTCGGCACCTGTGACGCCAGGGCGAACCAGGTGAGCAGTACGACGACACCACCGGCCACAGGCAGCGGGCGGCGCAGCAGGAACAGGTTCGCGGACCGGAAGAGCGTCTTCATCGGAACGGTCGGCGACGATTCGGGGAGGATCGCGAGCCCGCTCAGGTAGAGCCCGAGGATCATGCCCGTGAGGGGGATCAGGATCGCCAGCGCGAAGATCCGTACCGGTCCGGAGGCGTACGCCCAGAAGGAGATGCCGAACGCGAGCAGCACGCTGCCCGTCCACAGGCCGAAACCGGGCAGCCAGTACTGCTTCATGGTCTGCCGGAACTCGACGAAGAACCGGCGCAGCAGCTTCGGCCGCTCCTGGCTGATCGCGTCCGGCAGCACGCGCTGCATCGCGAAGGCCGCCGGGAAGAGGGTCAGGATGCCCAGGCTGATCACCAGGAACACCAGTTGCAGCATCAGCAGGTCACCGACCACGGCCAGCTTCGCCAGCACGGTGCTCGTCCGGTTCGCCTTCTGCACCGTGACCTCCTCGTTCCGTCGGGGCGGGTCCTGATCGTATGATCACGAACAATCACTGAGAGATCAGGGGGCCGCATGCTTGCACAGGAGCGCCGCGAGCTGATCCTGCGCAGCCTCCGCCGGCACGGGCGGCTCCGGGTCGCGGACCTGGTCGCCGAGCTGGGCGTCTCCGCGATCACAGTACGCCGGGACCTGGCCGAACTGGACTCCGCAGGCCTGCTGCGCCGCGTGCACGGTGGCGCGATCGGCACCTCTACGGCCGACCGGTCGAGCCCTGGCAGCCGGCTCACGATCGGCATCGTGGTGCCTAGCGCCGCCTCCTACTACTCCGATGTGATCCGCGGCGCCGAGGCGGTCGCCGACCGGTACGGCGCCCGGCTGGTGCTCGGCACCTCCGGGTACGACGTGACGACCGAGCGCGAGCGCCTCGACAAGGTGCTCGGGATCGGGGTCGCCGGGCTGCTGCTCAGTACCGCGCTCGGCGACGGCGATGCGGAGCGGCTCGACTCGCGGCTGGACGACATCGACGTCCCGGTGGTGCTGATGGAGCGTGCGTTCGGTTTCCCGCACGTACGGCGCGAGCTCGACCACGTCCGGACCGACCACGCGTACGGTGCGATGCTCGCGCTGCGGCACTTCGTCGCGCTCGGGCACCGGCGGATCGCGATCAACCTGCAGGCCACGGTCACGGCGTACTGGCTGCGCCTCGGGATCGAGACCGCGGCGAAGGCGCTCGGCGTCGAGGTGTTCCTGTCGCCGGTCGACCTGCCGATGCGCGGCGACGATCCGGGCGCGGTCGCCCAGCTGGACGCGTTCCTGGCCGAATGCGAGTCGTTCGGCAGCCGCGCCGTCCTCGTGCACTCCGACGAACACGGCGCCAGCCTGGTCGAACGCGCGATGGACCTCGGCCTGCGCGTGCCCGAGGACCTGGCCGTGATCGCCTACAACGACGTCACCGCCTCGCTGGCCGTCGTACCCCTGACCGCCATCGCCCCACCCCGCCGCGGCCTCGGCGAAACCGCCTGCGACCTCCTCCTCCGCAAACTCCAGTACCCCAACACCCCCACCCAGCACCTCAGCCTCCTCCCCACCCTCAACATCCGAACCTCCTGCGGCGCCGCCGACGTCCGTACCGGCAGGTAGATTGAGAGACCGCATCAGAACCGGGAGGCGACTGTGGAGTACGCCGAGTTCGAGGTCGAGTACAAGCGCGTAACCGAGCTGATCATGACTGGCCGGATCCAGCAGATTCAGCCGACCGACATCGCGCGGCTCCGCAACTTGGCTGCCCAGATCGACGACGAGGACGACCGCGAAGACGCCCTCCTGGAGATCTCCGGCACGGAGAACATTCTCGCAAATCACGTAGCCGAAGGACCTCTCTCCGAGGTCATTCTGGAGGCTCGCAGGATCTCGGCCGAGGGCAACCGTTACGACGGCACGCTGGCAGAGCGCTTGGCCCGAGCGGAGGAAGCCTTCAGTGCACTCGACCGCCTACCCGGTGCCACCTGGGAAGAGGAACAACAGATCGGTGCCCTGGGGCACACGCTGGCAATGGTGATCGAAGGCTTGCGAGACGAGTTGCGATGAAAGTCGCCGGCCTCCGGGAGCTGATGCGCGAGCAGGCCACTGCCGCCGTACAGATCTCGGGGGCTCATCACTCGTCCTGGAGCAAGAAGAAGCAGCTCGGGGCGCCGATCCCTCGGGAGAGCAAGTTCGGGGGGTTCGCGCACTGGAACCACACGATCTCGTACAACCCGCGTCATGTGGACGAGCCGCTGCAGGACATGTTCCACAACGCCCGGGTGCACAACCAGGACCGCGAGGACCTGATCAGATACCGCAACGCGATGCGGATCGTTCTGCACGAGAACGTGCACATGCTGGCGTCGGAGGGCCGAGAGCACTCGCAGGCGGAGGGCGCCTTCAATCACGAGCCGGGAGTTCGCCCGCTCGATGAGGGCCTGACCGAGCTCTATTCGCACCAGGCGTTGAACGACTACATCGACGAACTGGGGATCGACGATGTCGCGCCGGGCATCAAGAACGTCAAGAGTCCGCAGGTCTATCCGGAGTTCACGCCTGCTGTAGAGGGCTTCGCCGACATCGTCGGGAGTAAGTCCGGGATGCAGCGCGAAGAGGTCATCGCGCACCTTGCCGTCGTGCCTGCCGACCAGAAGTTCACAGCGGCCGCGACGGCCATGTACGACAACAGCCGGCTGCCCGGGATGGTCCCGGAGGACCAGCGGGAGCAGGCCATTGGGCAGGTCGCAAAGGCGATGAGCGCGGAGTTCGGGCGCGTGGCGAGGCTTCCCGAGAACGCTGGAGCCGACACGCGGCGTCAGATCGGTGTGGACGCGGCTGTTGCGGGGTCGAAGGTGATGAGCCAGCTGAAGAAGCAGTGGCAGATGCCGGCGCCGGGGCAGCAGGTGCAGCGTGGGGTTGGGCCCGAGCAGCAGACTGCCCAGCCTGGTCAGGGGCAGGGTCGTGAGTCCGGGGAGGGCCGGCAGCCGCAACAGGGTCAGGGTGCTCAATCGGAGCAGGGCCAGGCCGCCCAGGGTGCCCGCGGGCAGGGGGTGCAGGGGCCCGGTAGTCCGGCGGGGTTGCCGCCGGACATTGCCGCGGCGGCGCGTGCTGGGTTGTCTGGGCCGCCGCTGACTTCGACTGGTCGGTTGAGCGCGGATCGGCAGGGCGCACGAGGTACCGGGTCCACAACGCCAGCTGTGCAGCGCCAAGGGCCCGAGACTCAGCGCTGAGCGCGCCGGCGGGCTAGAGGGTGATCGGCTGGGTTGCGGTTGTGATCGAATGTGATCGTTCGAGCGCTGAGGTATTGACGAGGAAAGCCCTTTCCCATACTTTCGCTGCACTTGGGTGGGGTCGCGGGCCCCGGCTGAAAAAGTCAGCGAAGGAGTACCCCCTGTGAGACGTGGAGTGGGACTGACCCTGCTGGCCGCTGCGCTCAGCGTTGTGGTCAGCAGTTGTGGCAACGGGGTGATCGACAAGAGCACGGACGGCGTGCCCCCGGCCGAGGCGACCGGGACGTTGCGGGTACTGATCCCGTCGTTCCCGCCCAGTACCAAGGGGCGCGATGCGTTCCAGAAGGTCGTCGACGACTTCCACAAGACCTATCCGAAGATGAAGGTCGAGCCGGACTTCGCGACGTACAAGAACCTGAACGAGAAACTGTCCACCTCGATCGCGGCCGGCATCCCCTACGACGTGATGGTCACCGGCGTCGGCTGGGTGCAGCCGTTCGCGTCGAAGAACATCTTCGAGGATCTCGGCAAGTACGGCGTGACGCCGGACGTGATCAAGGAGAAGTCCACGCCGGCGCTGATCCCGGCGGTGACGTACGACAAGAAGCTGTACGCGTACCCCCTGATCGCCGACGCCCGGGCGGTCGCGCTCCGCAAGAGTGCGTTCCGGGAAGCGGGCCTCGACCCGGACAAGCCGCCGCAGTCACTGGCCGAGATCAAGGCGGCGGCCGAGAAGCTCACCAAGCGGGACAAGAACGGCAACATCACCCGGAGCGGGTTCGACCTCGCGTCGGCGACCGGGTTCCGGCAGTCGTTCGTGACCTTCCTGGCCGCGACCGGTACGCCGCTGTACGTCGGCGGCGAGCCCAACTTCGACAACAAGGCCGGCCTGGACACGCTGCTGTGGATCAAGTCGATGATCAACAACGTCCAGCCGTACGGGCAGACGAACGCGGCGGGACAGCCGCTCGTGCTCACCGGCGAGGCCGCGATGGGCATCGTCAACGGC
>DASSDE010000818.1:0-6476 GCA_035697365.1 Kribbella sp.
CCTGCGACGGTGAGGTGTGAAGGAGCAGATGAAGAGCATGTACGACGACCTGCGCAACGTCGTCGAACTACCGCACGAGGTACGTCGCGTGGTGAGCATCGTGCCGTCGTTGACGGAGTCGATCGCGGCCACGGACGCAGCGAAAATCGTTGGTGCGACCGACTGGTGCACGCATCCCGCGGGCCTCGACGTGGTGCGCGTTCGTGGTACCAAGAATCCTGATCTCGAACGTATCCGGGAACTCGCACCCGACGTCGTCGTGGCGAACGCGGAAGAGAATCGCGCAGTCGATCTCGACGCGTTGCGCGCCGCCGGAATCGCGGTCTGGGTGACTGCACCGACAACGGTGCCGGAATCACTGGACTCACTCGGCCGCATGCTGTCCGCGATCATCGGTACCGAGCCACCGTGGCTGCACGAAGCACGTGCCGTGTGGAGTGCGCCGTACGACGGAATGCGCCGGCGTGCGGTGGTGCCGATCTGGCGTAGACCATGGATGGCGCTCGGCCGCGACACGTTCGCCGGCGATCTGTTGTCGAGGATCGGCGTCGACAACGTACTGAGCGAATCCGGCGAACGTTATCCGCGGATCGAGCTGGACGCGTTACCGGACTACGACATCGTGGTGCTGCCGGACGAGCCTTATGCGTTTTCCCCGAACGACGGACCGGAGGCGTTCGTAAAACCGGCGAGATGCGTGTCAGGTCGGCACCTGACTTGGTACGGCCCGTCCCTGGTCGAGGCCCGTGCGGTACTGAGCGGACAGCTGGCGTGATGTCCGCCACGATCGGCGCACAACCTCTGGACCGGTTAGGTATGCCTCACCTACGCTCGCCGGGTGCCGTCGATGACCGCGAAGAAGAAGTGCTGCAAGGACAAGCCGAGGTGCAAGAAGTGCCCGGTCGTCCTGATGCGCCTGTCCAAGGCAGGCTGCGCCGAGCGGCTCGATCGGGTGCACTACAAGGTCGACAAGAAGGTCCCGAAGAAGGTGCTGAAACAAGCACGCGCGCGCTGACTCAGGACGCGCGGCGCAGTGTGATCGCGTCCGCCGCCTGACGGAGCAGACCGGGGATGGTGACGTGCGCGGCCAGACCGGTCGCCTCCAGGTCGTCGCTGTACCACCAGCCGTGCTCGCTGATCGTCTGTTGCTCGAGCTCTTCCTGGTTCACGAACGTCACGTCGACCTGGTCGACCGCGATCGCGAAGAAGGTCTGGTGCTGGACGATCCGGCTGCCGCTGTAGTCGAACTCGATCGTATTCGTCGCGAACGGTGCACCGAGGTCCGCGGCCGGCAGTTCGATGCCGACCTCTTCGAGCAGTTCGCGACGCGCCGCATCGGCGACGGTCTCGCCTGCTTCGACGCCGCCGCCGATCGTGAACCAGTACGTCGTCTGCGGCTTCAGCGGATCCCAGCCGTGCAGCAGCAGGACCTTGCCGTCCGGACGCACCGGCAGCACGCGGGCCGTCGTACGGCGCCGGATCTGGGCCGGCTGAGATTCGCTCACACCACAAAACGCTAAAGGACAAAGCCCGTCGGACGTCGGGTCCTGCGGCGCGTCTCACACTGGTTGTCGCGGGCACCTACGATCTGGGTATGGCAACGATCGGTCTCGGGCTGGCGGCGTTGGGGCGTCCTGGGTACATCAACCTCGGGCACGACCAGGACCTGCCGCCGCGGCGTGCGGTGCAGGATCTGCGGACGCGTACCCATGAGCTGCTCGAGCAGGCCTGGCAGGCAGGTGTTCGGTACTTCGACGCCGCGCGTTCGTACGGACTTGCCGAGGAGTTTCTCGGCGAATGGCTGACACCCGAACGCCGCGGTCAGCTGACCGTCGGATCGAAGTGGGGCTATACGTACGTCGCCGACTGGCGCGACGACGCGACGACGCACGAGGTGAAGGACCACAGTCTCGCCACGTTCGAACGGCAATGGCCCGAGACGTTGCGCGCACTCGGCGGGCCACCGGACTTCTACCTCGTGCACAGCCTGACCTCCGACAGTCCCGCGCTCGAGGACAAGCGTTTACTCGACCGCCTGCGCGAGTTGGCCGGCACCGGTGTCCGCGTCGGTCTCTCCACGAGCGGACCGCGACAGGCAGAAACACTGCGCAAGGCGTTGGCGTCGGGTACGCCGTTCTCCGCAGTCCAGGCGACCTGGAACGTACTGGAGACCTCAGCCGGCCCGGCGCTCGCCGAGGCGCACGATGCCGGTTGGTTCGTCGTCGTCAAGGAGGCCGTCGCCAACGGACGCCTCACGGCCCGCGCGGGCGAGACGCCGTTCAACGAGTTCGCGCAACAGCATGGTGTCGCTCCCGACGCGCTGGCGATCGGCGCCGCGGCGGCGCAACCGTGGGCGGACGTCGTCCTGAGCGGAGCCACTACGGCAGCACAACTCGCCAGCAACCTCGCGTACCACGCCGATGGCCCGCTCGCAGAGTTCAGCCAGCAACCCGAGGAGTACTGGACCGAACGCTCCGCCCTGCCCTGGATCTGACGCCCTGGATCTGATGCTCTGGATCTACCGCGAGACCGGTCGTTGGCCCGAGACGGTGGAGACCATGCGATAGCGGCGAGGCGTCGCCTTGAAGCGTTCGTTGAAGAGCCGGTAGAAGTGGCTGAGTGACGGGAAGCCGCAGTCCGTTGCCACTGCGGCGATCGGGCGGTCCGTCATCCGTAGCAGGGCCGCGGCCCGGTTCAGCCGGAGCTGGTTGATCAGCGCCGTCGCTGTCTGGCCGGTGCCGGCCTGGATGACCCGGTTGATGTGTTCTCGGCTGCGCCCGGCTGCGTCTGCCAGTGCGGTCACGCCGACGGTGAGCGCGGTCGGGTCGTCGGCGATCGTGGTGATCGCGTCGTTCAGCCACGGGGGGAGGCCGGTGCCGGACGGCCGATCGACCACATCGCAGAGGATCTCGAGCAGGAAGCGTTCGAGCTGCAGCCGTCCGGCCGGGCCGGCGAGCAGTACGGATGTCAGCTCGGTGAGGCGTTGTAGCTGGACGCTGTCGAGCCGGTGTGTGCTCGGAAGCCCGCCGTCGGACCAGGCCCAGTCCGCGTCGGCGAAGTACCTCGCCTGCAAGGCCCGCAGCGTTTCGCTCGGGAACGACACGGCCACCTGCGCGAACTTCCGGCCCGGGACCTTCCGGAACAGGTGCACGTCGTCGGGCCGGATGAACACCAGATCACCCGCCTCGAGCAGCCGGCTGGTGCCGTCCACGACATGCACCAGCTCGCCGTGCTCGATCCAGGACAGCTCGGCGAAGTCGTCGTGCGTGTGCAGCCGGCCGACGAACCGGACCGCCTCCGTCCGGCGGCCGATGTAGTAGGTGTCGCCCGGCGCGACGTAGTCCTGAAGCCGCAGCACGGTGACACGAGTGTCACTTGACAGCAATTTTGAGTCCCTCAGCAGGAAGAAGCGTCACATTCGAGCATATAGCGTTGATCGCAGGAAGTGTTGCCAGAAGGAGACTGCGATGCCCACGACGACCCGCCGGTACGCCGACGACGGCTATGTCGTGGTGCCCGGCGTGCTCGATCCGGGCACCGTCGGCGCGGCCAACGCGCACGTCGACTGGCTGCTCGCCCGGCACCCCGAGCTCACACCCGAGCAGCTCGGGCACCGCCTCGCCCGGGACGATCCGTTCTGGATCCGGCTCGTCTCCGACCACCGCCTGCTCGACCTGGCGCAGCTGTTCGTCGGACCGGACATCGCGCTGTTCGCCACGCACTACCTGTGCAAGCCGCCGCGCGCCGGCAAGGGCGTCGAGTGGCACCAGGACGGGGCGTTCTGGCCGCTGGAGCCGATGAGCGTCGTCACCCTGTGGCTCGCCCTCACCGACTCCGATCCGGACAACGGCTGTCTGCGGGTCGTGCCCGGATCGCACCGATCGAAGCTGGAGAAGATGCGCGAGACCGACCCTGAAACCGTGCTGCGCAGCCGCATCGACGCCGACGTCGACGAGGCCGCGGCAGTGGATCTCGTCCTGCGCCCCGGTGATGTCGAGGTGCATCACCCGAACATCCTGCACAGCTCCCGGCCGAACAGGTCGGACCGCTGGCGTCGTGCGCTGACGATCCGCTACATCCCGACCAGTACCCGCATCACCCGGCCGGACGAGGCCTCGCCGTACCACCTGCGCGGCGAGATCGTCCCGGGCGTCAACAGCTATCTCGAGCCGCCGCCCTTTCGTCCCGGCCGGCACTTTCCCCCGATCGACGGTGCGGCGTGCTGAGCGCGTACGGGCATTCGTGGGTGTACGGGACCGGGGCGCGGCAGCACAGCGAAGGGTTCGTCGCGTTGGCTGCTCGGGAGCTGGGGATTCGGCTCGACAACCAGGCGGAGAGCGGGAGTCTGAGTACGGAGACGGCGCGGCACGTCGTAGCCCGCCCACCGCGGCCCGCGGATGTGTTCGTCCTGATGACCGGTTTCAACGACGCCCGGCTGCACGGAGCGCATCCGGACGGACGGCGCCGGTACGCCGAGGCGCTGGACGTCATCTTCCACGCGCTGCACAAGGCCGAGCCGCGAGCCGCACTACTCGCGATCGAGCAGCCGTACGTCGAGGACTACTCCGGCCACGCGCCGTACGACAAGGCGTCCGACGCGATCGTCGACGAATACAACGGGATCCTGCGGGCGACCGTGGAACGCTTCCCGCCCGGCGCGCGGATCGTGCCGGTCACGGGCTGGGACGCCGCCACGATGCTTGCCGACGACAACGTTCATCCGAACGACCGCGGTCACTCCGTGCTTGCGGGCTGCCTGGTCGACGCCATCACCAGGAGCGCCCGATGACCGAACGCGAACTCGAGCGCGACGTACGGCAGCTCCTCGAAAGCCACTGGGACGACGCCCGCGGGTACTGCGTCCCGAATCCGGCGACGTACCCGCACCTGTGGCTGTGGGACTCGTGCTTCCACGCGATCATCTGGGCGTACCTTGGTGACGAGCGCGCCGTCCGCGAACTCGACGCGACCCTCGCCGGCCAGCTGCCGAGCGGGCTCGTCCCGCACATGCGGTACGGCGGTCGCCGCGCCGACTCGTGGCTGGGACCGCTCGAGCACACGTCGTCGATCACGCAGCCGCCGATGTTCGGCCACGCAGCCAAGGTGCTGAACTCGCTCGGCTTCGCGCCGTCGGAGGAGACGCTCGACCGGGCCCGGCGCGGACTCGACTGGTTGTGGCGGACCCGGCGTACCGACGAGGGCCTGATCTACATCGTGCACCCGTGGGAAGGCGGCAACGACCACAGCCCGCGCTGGGACGACTTCGGTGCGCCGGGCCGGACGCCGGACGACTACAGCAGGCCGGCGCGGACCGCATGGAACAAGGCACGCGTCCACGACATCACGTTCGGCGCAGACGGTGGCGCCGAGTGGTCGTCGTCCTTCGTGGTCTGCCCGGCTGCCTTCAACGCGTACGTCGCGTTCAACCTCGCGGAGTTGGGCGACCTGCTCGGCGACGCGGAGCTCACGGCCCGGGCCGAGCAGTTGAGCGACGCGATCGACTTCCACCTGTGGGACGAGCGCGAGCAGCTGTGGTCCGACCTGCCGATCGTCGGCGGCGGCCCGTCCGCGCGGATCCCGACGAGCGACGCGGCGATGCCGGCGTTGGTGACGGCGGATCGCGGCAAGGCCGAGGCGGCGTTGCGGCAGCTCGACGACCCGGCGCGGTTCGGGGCGCCGTACGGCCCCGCGAACGTTGCCCGGAGCAACGTGGCGTACGACCCGCAAACGTACTGGCGGGGGCCCGCGTGGCCGCCGCTGAACTACCTGTTCTGGCTCGCGGCGCGTCGCTGGCAGTTCGACGGCGTCGCGGCGCGACTGGTGACAGAGTCGGTCGACGGCGCGCTGCAGAGCGGGTGGGCCGAGTACTGGAACCCCGAGAACGGCGCCGGCCTCGGCGCCGCCCCGCAGACCTGGACCGGTCTGGTGATCGCCCTGTGTCCCAGGAGTGAAGGAGTGATCGAACGATGAAAGCGCGCAACGTGATGGCTGGGGCAGCGATCGTGCTGGCCACGGCCCTGGTCGCCACCGCCTGCGGTGGTGGCGGCTCGAAGGACGCGGGTGCCAGTACTGGTGAGCTGGCCTTCGCCCACAACAAGCCGTGGAACTTCGCTGCATTCTCCAAGGTGTCGCAGCGCGACATCGGGATCAGCCTCAAGAGCACGCAGTACTCGGGCGATCCGTACCGGGCGTTCATCCGGCAGTCGTTCCGTACCAAGGAGAGCCCGGGACTGTTCACCTGGGAGGTCAGTACTGCGCTCGACGAGCTCGCGGAGCAGGGCGTCATCGCGGAGACAACGGACCTGTGGACCGAGGCGGTCGACAAGGGGTACGTGACGGACGCCGTCCGGCAGTTGTACACCGTCGACGGCAAGCAGTACTGCACGCCTATCAGCGTCGACGACTGGGTGATGTTCTACAACAAGGCGATCTTCACCAAGTACAAGATCCAGGTGCCGACCACCTGGGCCCAGCTG
>DASSDE010000819.1:0-4521 GCA_035697365.1 Kribbella sp.
GGACATCGCCAAGGCCGCACTGGACGGCATCGAGACCGGCGCCCACGAGGTCCTCGCCGACGACACCGCCCGCGGCGCCAAGGCCGCAGTGTCCGGCGACCTAGCAGGCCTCTACCCCGAGCTAGTCGGCTGAGGTCCACACGTCGCGATCGCGGGTGTACTCCATGGCGCCCGCGATCCCGTCGGCGACGTCAGCGCCGAGCTCGCGCTCGACAACGTGCAGGGCCAGATCGATACCCGACGTAATGCCGCCCGCAGTGATCAGCGTGCCGTCATCCACGACGCGGTTGGTCTTGAGGTCGGCACCGAAGGCTTCCAGTTCGGCCCAGGCCCCGCGGTTGGTCGTGGTCGGCCGGCCCTTCACCAGGCCGGCCTCGGCGAGCAGCATCGAGCCGGTGCAGACCGAGCCGATCCACTGCAGCGACGGCGCCAGCGCGGCGATCCGGGCAGTCAGCACGCCCCGCCTCGCCTCCGCCCACGCACCCTTGTCCGCCCGGTTCATCCACCCTCCACCCGGCACGAACAGCGCATCCGGCCGCCCCAGGCCTTCTGGGGCTTTGAACTGCAGGCCGTGCAGCCCCGTCACCTCGGCCGGCCCGTCCAGCCCGACCAGCGCGAGCTCGAACTCCGGCCGCCGGGACGCGTGGCTCCAGACCTCGAACGGCCCCATCACATCCATCTCGTCCACACCGTCGAACACCAGCATCTCGATCCGCATACCCCCACCCAACCGGCCCGGTCACTTACGATCCAGTGGCCAGAAAGCCGGTATTCACCAAGATCTGGCCAGCGGCTCAGGCCAGTACGTCAGTGGCCTTGTGGGTGTGGTCGACGCCCTCGACGAAGATCACCACTCCGTCGGAGTTCTCGGTCCGGAGCGGGAGGATCTCGCGGTAGTCCGGGGACTCGTACCAGTCCCGCAGGTGGTCGTAGTCGGGGAACTCGATGACGATCGGGGCGCCTTCCCAATGGCCTTCGATTCGTTCCGCGGTCGCGCCGTGCACGATGAAGTGACCGTCGTACGGCGCCAGCGTCTCGTCGATCCGTTCCAGGTACTCGACGATCGCATCGCCCATCCGGACGTTGCGCAGGTAGGCGATTGCGTAGGCCTTCGTTTTCTGTCCCATGACCTCAGCTTCGGGCACGGGCTGAATTCGCACGATTACCTCTGAGGTCATCGGGACGCCTTGGTCTGCCGGGGACGTACCGTAGATGGCATGTCAGTCACAGGGGGACCGCCTTCCACCCACGAGGAGGAGGTGGAGGAGCGGCTCGGGCCGTACCGGTTGATCCGGAGGCTCGGACAGGGCGGCATGGGCGTCGTGTATCTGGCCGAGGGGCCCGAGCACCAGGAGGTCGCGCTGAAGGTTCTGCGGCCGCACGTGGCGCACGACCCGATCGCGCGAGCCCGGCTGCAGCGCGAGGCGACCACGCTGCAGAAGGTCAACCACCCTGGGGTGGCCGGCATCCTTGACCACGACCTGCAGGGCGATCAGCCCTACCTGGTGACCCGCTTCGTCCCGGGCCGTCCGCTGGACGAGCAGGTGGACGAGCGTGGTCCGCTGACCCCGCGAAAGTGGCTCCCGCTGGCCGGGTGTCTGGCTGAGTCGCTGCAGGCGATCCACGCCGCCGGGGTGATCCACCGCGACCTCAAGCCCGGCAACGTGATGATGTGCAACGGCAAGCCGGTGATGATCGATTTCGGCATCGCACAGGCCGCCGACGACCTGCGGCTCACCCAGACCGGTCTCGTGATCGGTACGCCGGGCTACCTGGCGCCGGAGCTCATTGAGGGCGAGATGGTGTCGCAGTCCGCCGACTGGTGGGGCTGGGCCGCCACCGCGGCGTTCGCTGCGACCGGACGCCGCCCGTTCGGCAAGGGACCGTTCGAGGCCGTGCTGGCGCGCGTGCACTCCGGTCAGGCCGACCTGGACGGGCTGGACCCACGACTGAAGTCGCTGCTCGCTGCTGCGCTCTCCCCCGACCAGGCCAACCGGCCGACGCAGGAGGAGATCATGACCGGCCTCAGTCGGTACGCCGAGGGCCGCGACGCACTCCCACCCCGGGACGTGCCCGCTGACGCGACTGTGGCCGCCGTACCGCCTACGAGGCTCGTGACGAAGCTGATGCCGACCGAGGAGCCAACCGGCCCGACTCCGACGGAAGTAGCCGCGCTGGTTCCTCCGGTGATTCCGCCGCTGTCTGCGTTCACGCCGATCCGGGACAAGATCAGGGACGCGAGGAAGCCAGTCGCCGAGGTGCCGCCGCCTGATTACGGCCCTGGGCAGTACGCCCCCGAGCAGCACGCTCCCGGTCCGTACGCCGCCGACCCGTACGCGCCTGCTCCGTACGCGCCGCCGTACCAGCAGTCGCCCCAGCCGATGCCTGGGCAGCCGGCTCACCCGGTCCAGCCCGCTCAGCCCGGGCAGCCGGCTCAGCCTGTGCAGCCCGCCAAGTCTCCGCCGACAGGTCGTCGTAGTGCGGTCATTGTCGGCTTCATGCTTGCGCTGGCCGGGCTGATCGCCTTCACCCCGGGACTCGGCTCGGTGGTCGCGATCATCCTGCTCGTGCTGGCCCGAACGGTGGACCGGTCGAGTACGGCTCTGATGCGTCGCCGGCAGGTCCGGGGCCGGTCCGGTAAGTCCGACGGTGTCGTGGCCGCCGCAGCGAGCCCGCTGCAGCTCGCCATGGCTGCGCTGATCACAGTGCCTTGTCTGATCCTGCCGCTGCTCACAGCGGTCGTGGTCGGCGGCGTTGTCACCGGTCTCGCCGCCACGGCGTACGACCTCAACTGGCCGCCGCTGTCCGCGGTCGGCTTCGGCAGCGCGGCCCTGACTGCGCTTTTCTTCAGCTGGTGGGGACCGGGCGGCAGCTCACTGCGCCGCGGCGCGCACATCACGGCCCGCAACACCTTCCGGGCGCACTGGCTCTCCGGACTGGTTGCCGTCGTGCTGCTCGCGATCGGCGCGCTCACGTTCTACCTCGCGACCCAGGGCGAAGGCGCCGGCTGGGCGCGGCAGCCGATCGAGACGCCGAACATCCAGCGCCCGACGCTCGGCGACCTGCGGAACGCGCCGTTCATCCGCGACCTCCCCGTCATCGGCAACTGACAACGGGGAGGCCCGACGGCGCCTCAGGCCGGCACTGGGCTCAGGCGTTCAGAGCTGGACGATCTGGCTGCGCTCGGGGCCGACGCCGATCGCCGAGATCCGTGCCCCGCTGAGCGATTCGACGGCGCGCACGTAGGTCTGCGCCTCCTTCGGCAGGTCGTCGAAGCTCCGGCAGCCGGTGATGTCGTCCGACCAGCCGTCGAACTCCTCGTAGATCGGGGTCGCGTGGTGGAAGTCGGTCTGGGTCATCGGCATCTCGTCGTGCCGAACGCCGTTCACGTCGTACGCGACGCAGACCGGGATCCGCTCGCGGCCGGTGAGCGTGTCGAGCTTGGTCAGCACGAAGTCCGAGACGCCGTTCACGCGGGCGGCGTACCGGGCGATCACCGAGTCGTACCACCCACACCGCCGCGGGCGGCCCGTGGTGACTCCGAACTCGGCGCCCTGGGTGCGCAACCACTCGCCGTCCGCGTCCAGCAGCTCGGTCGGGAACGGGCCTTCACCGACCCGCGTGGTGTACGCCTTCACAACCGCCATCACCCGGTCGATCCGGGTCGGCGGGATGCCGGTGCCCGTGCACGCGCCGGCCGAGATCGCGTTCGAGGAGGTGACGAACGGGTACGTACCGTGGTCGACGTCGAGCAGCGTCGCCTGACCGGCCTCCATCAGCACCGTCTTGCCGTTGTCGAGCGCCTGGTTCAGCAGCAGGCCGGTGTCCGCGACCATCGGCTTCAGGCGGTCGGCGTACCCGAGGAGCTCGTCGAGGACCTCACGGATCTCCACCGCGCGCCGGTTGTACACCTTCACCAGGAGCTGGTTCTTCTGCTCCAGCGCGCCGGTGACCTTCTGCTCGAGGATCTTCTCGTCGTACAGGTCCTGGATGCGGATGCCGATCCGGTTCATCTTGTCGGCGTACGTCGGGCCGATACCGCGCCCGGTCGTCCCGATCTTGCGGCTGCCGAGGAACCGCTCGGTGACCTTGTCGAGAGTCCGGTTGTACGGCGGGATCACATGCGCGCTCGCACTGACCAGCAGCCGCGACGTGTCCACTCCACGCGCCTGCAGCGCGTCGAGCTCCTCGAACAGCACACTGAGGTCGACCACGACCCCGTTGCCGATCACCGGCGTCACACCCGGTGTGAGGATGCCGCTCGGGAGCAGGTGCAGCGCGTACTTCTCGGATCCGATCACGACCGTGTGGCCGGCGTTGTTGCCGCCGTTGAACTTCACCACGTAGTCGATGACCTCGCCCGTGTTGCCGAGCAGATCGGTCGCCTTACCCTTGCCCTCATCGCCCCACTGGGCGCCGACGAGCACGATTGCGGGCATCTCAGCCCTCCTCTTCACGCACCAACCTCACACCCCGTGGCGGCCGGTGCTGGAAACGGTGAAGCCCGGAGACGTTCACCGG
>DASSDE010000820.1:0-2136 GCA_035697365.1 Kribbella sp.
GCCGACGGCGCGACCGTGTCGGCCGAACAACTGCTGGAGAAGGCATGGGACGAGCACGTGGACCCGTTCACGGGAGCGGTACGACTGACGATCCTCAAGCTGCGCCGGAAGCTGGGCGAGCCGGGACTGGTCGAGACCGTCACCGGCGTCGGCTACCGAATCGCGTGAGCGGCCTGAGCAATCCCCTCCGCAGGCTGTCGCTGCGCGGGCGGCTGACGCTCCTGTACGGCGGTCTGTTCATGGTCGCCGGCGTCCTGTTGCTCGGGGTGACCTACGCGCTCTTCACCGCGAACCTCGGCCAGCAGTACCGCGTGATCGTGAAGGGTACGTACCTGAGCCCAGCGCCCGGACACAGCCAGCCGCCACCGCCCACGAACGACGTGTACGTGATGAACAAGGACGGGGCCGTACTCACCGGCTCGGACGCCGAACGGGTCATGCAGCAACAGCGTGAACAGGTACGGCAGGCTGCGATCAAGGCGATGCTGGCCCAGGGGAGTATCGCCCTGATCGCCGTCGGCGCGCTGGCCGCCGGCTTCGGTTGGCTGGTCGCCGGGCGGGTGCTCGCGCCGCTGCATCGGGTCACCGACACGGCCCGGCGGATCGCGGCGTCCCCATCAGCCCTGAACGAACGGATCGCCCTGCGCGGTCCGGACGACGAGGTGAAGAACCTCGCGGACGCGTTCGACACGATGGTCGAGCGGCTGGACCACTCGTTCGACGGTCAGCGCCGGTTCGTCGCCAACGCCTCCCACGAGTTGCGTACGCCGTTGACGCTCGGCCGCGCGCTCGTGGAGGTCGCGATGCACCGCCGTACGGCATCGACGGACGTACAGGAACTCGGCGAGAGCCTGCTGACGATCAACGCCCGGCACGAGCAGCTGATCGACGGGTTGCTGATCCTCGCGGACTCGGAGAAGCAGCTGACGACGGTCTACCCGGTGAACCTGAGCGACATCGTCAGCCACGTCGCCGCACAACTCTCGAGCGAAGCGACCGCGGCGGGTGTCGAGCTGATCCGCGGCCCGGGCGACGCCCCGACCCGCGGCGATGCGCTGCTGCTCGAACGCCTGGTGCACAACCTCGTCGAGAACGGCATCCGTCACAACCTTCCCCCGGACCGCCAGGCCATCACAATCGACGACCGCGCGAGTGCGCAGGCGGGACGCGCCGACGAGACGGCAGATGTGATGGGCCTGGCGTCCGGGCGGTGGGTGCGCGTCAGCAGCAAGCGCGTGGGCGACCACGTACAGGTCGTCGTCACGAATACGGGGCCCGAGATCCCGCCGTACGAGGTGGAGAGTCTGTTCAAGCCGTTCTACCGCCTCGGCGCGGAGCGGCTCGTCGGCGGGAAGGGCGCCGGCCTCGGGCTGTCGATCGTCCGGTCCGTGGCCGAGGCGCACGGCGGGACCGTGGCCGCCGTACCGCGGGCCGGCGGCGGTCTGGAAATTACTGTGGTGCTACCTGTCGATCCAGGGTGCGGGCGTTCGTGTAGGTGACGAGAAGGAGGAACGATGAACCAGTACGTGCTCAGCATCTACCAGCCCGACGGCCCGGTTCCGGAGCCCGAGATCCTCGACCCGATGATGCGTGAACTCACCGCGCTGAACGCGGAAATGCAGGCCGCCGGGGTCTGGGTGTTCTCGGCCGGCATGCATCCGCCGGAGACCGCGACCGTGCTCAGGGCGCAGGGCGACGAGGTCCTGGTGACCGACGGGCCGTTCACCGAGGGCAAGGAACATCTCGGTGGCTTCACGGTCATCCGGGTCGACGACCTCGACGCTGCGCTGCGGTGGGCCCGCCGCTACACCGAGATCCTCCGGCTGCCGATCGAGGTCAGGCCCTCGCGGTCGTGACTCCCGACGTCGCGGGGATCTTCCGGGCTGAGCACGGGCGCGCGGTCGCCGTACTGACCCGCGTCTTCGGCGACCTGGAGATCGCGGAGGACGCCGTCCAGGACGCGTTCGCGGCGGCGGTCGAGAAGTGGGCGGCCGGCGGCGTACCGCCGAGCCCGGCCGGATGGATCATCACGACCGCGCGGAACCGGGCGATCGACCGCCTGCGCCGCGAGTCCGCGCGGGCCGGCAAGCACGCCCAGGCCGCGCTGCTGCACGCCGAGACCGAGCCAGTGGAGGT
>DASSDE010000821.1:0-8141 GCA_035697365.1 Kribbella sp.
GCGACCGCGATGATCGGGATCCAGTCGTTCATCGTCACGCTCGGCGGGCTGCAGATCGCCCGCGGGCTGGCCCGAAAATGGTCCGACGGGCAGGGCATCGCGATCGCGTACGGCGACGGGAAGAACGAGGCGCCCGCGTCGTTCGCGCTGCTCGGCGAACGGACGTTCGGCGGCCTGGTGCCGATCCCGGTACTGATCTTCGCGGTGGTCGCGATCGCTGCTGTGGTGTTCCTCCGGGTCAGCGCGTTCTCCCGGCACCTGTACGCGGTCGGTGGCAACGAGAAGGCCGCGCGACTGTCCGGCGTACCGGTCGTCCGGGTGAAGATCGCGGTGTTCGCGATCTGCGGGCTGCTCGCGTCGCTGGCCGGGATCGTGCACGCGGTCCAGCTCAACCAGGGCAGCCCGAACGACGGCACCGGGTACGAACTCGACGCGATCGCCGCCGTGGTGATCGGCGGTACCAGCCTGTCCGGCGGCCGCGGCTCGGTGGCCGGCACCGTGGCGGGCGCGCTGCTGCTCGGTGCCCTGAACAACATCCTGGCCCTGAAGAACGTCGACCCCAACATCCAGCTCCTGATCAAGGGACTGGTGATCGTTGCCGCGGCCACGCTGCAGCGGCTCCGCCCCACCTCGTAAGGAAGGCTCCGTCATGCGCTCAGTGAGAATCCCCTTTGCCGCCGCAGCCGTCGCTGCGCTCGTTCTGGCCGGCTGCGGGACGACGAACGACCGGACCTCCGGTGGTGCGTCCCCCGGGTCGTCGAAGTCGTGCAAGGGCAAGGACGGCAAGTACACGATCGGGATGAGCCAGGCGAACGTGGCCGAACCGTACCGGCAGCGGATGGACGACGACATCAAGGCGGCCGCCAAAGAGGTGCCGCAGTTCGACGTCAAGTTCGCGGACGCGGCGCAGGACAACTCCAAGCAGGTCGCGGACGTGGAGAACTACATCACCCAGCAGATCGACCTGCTGATCATCAGCCCGAACGAGGCGAAGCCGCTGACCGCGGTGGTGAAGAAGGCGTTCGACAAGGGCATCCCGGTGATCGTGCTGGACCGGAAGGTCGAGGGTGACGCATACACCGGGTTCATCGGCGGCGACAACGTGCAGATCGGGCGCGAGGCCGGCAAGTACATCGCGGAGAAGTTGCTGCCGCAGGGCGGAAACGTCGTGGAGTTGAAGGGCCTGGCGGGTGCGACACCGCAGGCGGAGCGGCACGAGGGGTTCGTCGAGGGGATCAAGGGCAACCCGAAGGTGAAGGTGATCGCGACCGCGAGCGGTGACTGGCTGCGGGAGAAGGGGCAGTCGCAGATGGACGCGCTGCTGAAGGCCAACCCGAAGATCGACGTGGTGTTCTCGCACAACGACCCGATGGCCGAGGGTGCGTACCTGGCCGCGAAGGCGGTCGGCCGGGAGAAGGAGATGAAGTTCACCGGCATCGACGCGCTGCCGATCCCGTCCGGCGGGATCAAGGCGGTCGAGCAGGGCCGGCTGTCCGCGACCTTCACCTACCCGACCAACGGCAAGGAAGCGATCGCCGCCGCCAAGAAGATCCTGATCGACTGCGGCACCATCGAGAAGACCCAGACCCTGCAAACCCGCCTGATCGACCCCACCAACGCCGCCAAAATCTACGCCGAAGAGAATCCGAACGGCTGACCCACCCCACCGCGCCCTGGAACGGTTGAGCCGGATCGCCGGGCGCTGGAACGGTTGAGCCGGATCGCCGGGCGCTGGAACGGTTGAGCCGGATCGCCGGGCGCTGGAACGGTTGAGCCGGACCGCCGGGCCATCACAATCGCGCGGGCGCCGCCCGCGGCGAGCCTACGGTGGCGGCTTGCGGCCGATTGTGATGGCCTGCACGCCCGCCCGCCCGGCGGGCGGGTGGTGGTGGCCCGGGATGTCAGGAGCGGTGGGAGCTGGCTCGGGGGATCAGCCTGGCGCCGAGGGTCGTCGCCGTCGGCGGGCGGGTGTTGTCCGCGATCCTCGCCAGGAGGAGGCGCGCGGCTACGGTGCCCAGTTCGTAGGCGGGTTGGGCGACGACGGTGAGGGGTGGGTCGACCAGGGCGGCCCAGGGGGCGTCGTCGAAGGCGACCAGGCCGACGTCGCGTCCGGCTCGTACGCCCCGCTCCTGCAAGGCCTGCAGTACGCCGACCGCCATCGCGTTGTTCGCGATCAGCAGCGCGTCCGGCGGCTCGGGCTGAGCGAGCAGGTCGAGCGCCGCCCGATGCGCACCGGCCGCCTTGTACTCGCTACGCCGAACCAGCCTCGTCACACTCCGCCGGCGCGCCCCCTTCAGCGCGTCCCGGTACCCGGCCAGCCGATCGTCGGCGGTCCGCACCCCGGCCGGCCCGGTGATGCAGCCGATCCGCTCGTAGCCCTGGGCAACCAAGTGTTCGGTGGCGACCCGGGCCGCGACCCGGGTGTCGACCAGCACCACGTCACTGTCCGCATCCGGCAACGGCCGGTCCACCGCCACGTACGCCGTCCCGCGCGAGGCGAGCTTGGCGACCGAAGACTCGGTGCCGCTCGGCGACAAGATGACGCCCGCGACCCGTTCCTGGATGGCGATGTCGACGTACCGGCTCTCCTTCTCCGCGCTCTCGTCGGAGTTGCACAGAACCACCGAGTACCCGACGTCGTGCGCCACGTCCTCGACGCCGCGGGCGATCGCGGTGAAGAACGGGTTCTCCACGTCGGAGATGATCAGCGCGACCACCGCGGCCTCCTGGCGGCGCAGGTTCCGCGCCGGGCCGTTCGGTTGGTATCCGAGCTCGGCGGCCGCGGTCCGGACCCGCTCGGCGAGCTCCGGATCGACGCTGGGCTTCCCGTTCAGCGCCCGCGACACGGTCGCCGTCGACACCCCGGCGCGCGCGGCCACATCGCTGACAGTCGGCACAGTGACTCCCTTCCTGCCCGCACCCTAACCGGGCGAGTAATGGATTACCCAGCGCTCTGTCATGCACTTTACGTACGTAACCCTTGAGCCTTACCAGTGACATGAGAGGATCACCCGCGTGACTGCCTTGCCGAGCGTTTCGTACTCCATCACCGTTCGCCTCGAGGTGCCCGCGGGCGGCTCGACGGTGAGCAAGCTGACGACCGCGGTCGAGCAGGCCGGCGGTCTGGTCACCGCACTCGACGTGACCGCCTCCGGCCACGAGAAGCTGCGGATCGACGTCACCTGTGCCGCGGCCGACACCGAGCACGCCGGCCGCCTGGTCGAGGCGATGCGCGCGGTGCCGGGCGTCGAGATCGGCCGGGTCTCGGACCGGACGTTCCTGATGCACCTCGGCGGCAAGATCTCGATGGAGGCCAAGCACCCGATCCGCAACCGGGACGACCTCTCGATGATCTATACGCCGGGCGTCGCCCGAGTCTGCCTGGCGATCGCGAACAACCCCGACGACGCCCGCCGGCTGACCATCAAGCGGAACAGCGTCGCCGTGGTCACCGACGGCTCCGCGGTCCTCGGCCTCGGCAACATCGGCCCGAAGGCCGCGCTCCCGGTGATGGAGGGCAAGGCCGCCCTGTTCAAGCGGTTCGCCGGCATCGACGCCTGGCCGCTGTGCCTGGACACCCAGGACCCGGACGAGATCGTTTCGATCGTGAAGGCGATCGCGCCGGGCTTCGCCGGGATCAACCTGGAAGACATCTCCGCGCCGCGCTGCTTCGAGATCGAGGCCCGGCTGCGCGAGGAGCTCGACATCCCGGTCTTCCACGACGACCAGCACGGTACGGCGGTGGTCGTCGTCGGCGCGCTCTACAACGCGCTGCGCGTGGTCGGCAAGGACATCACGAACGTCCGCGTGGTGCTGTCCGGTGCCGGCGCGGCCGGTACGGCGATCCTCAAGCTGCTGCTCGCGGCCGGCGTGAAGGACGCGGTCGTCGCCGACATCGACGGTGTCATTCATCCCGAGCGCGACGGTCTGTCGCCGGAGCTGCGCTGGATCGCCGAGAACACCAACGCGGCGAAGTACAGCGGCAACCTGAAGGGCGCGCTGGCCGGTGCCGACGTGTTCATCGGCGTCTCCGCGCCGAACCTGCTGACCGGCGCCGACATCGCCACCATGAACGACGGCT
Organism: Kribbella sp.; assembly: GCA_035697365.1. Classification (GTDB taxonomy): domain Bacteria; phylum Actinomycetota; class Actinomycetes; order Propionibacteriales; family Kribbellaceae; genus Kribbella. The sequence goes on from DASSDE010000821.1 coordinate 4,082, forward strand.
CGATCGTGTTCGCGCTGGCAAACCCGACGCCCGAGGTCGACCCGAGCGAGGCCGGGGAGCACGCCGCGGTGGTTGCCACCGGACGCAGCGACTACCCGAACCAGATCAACAACGTGCTGGTCTTCCCGGGCGTCTTCCGCGGTCTGCTCGACGCGCAGTCGTCGAAGGTGTCGGTCGAGATGGAGCTGGCCGCCGCGAAAGCACTCGCCGGCGTCGTCACCGACGAGGAGCTGAACGCGTCGTACATCGTGCCCAGCGTCTTCCACCCGGAGGTGCACACGATGGTCGCGCACGCCGTCCGGGAGGCGGCCGGCGGCAAGGCGCCGGCGCACGAGAGCTACCCGGACGACGCGCCGGCGTGACCTCCACACAGACCAGCCGACCGGCGTCGAGGCTCGCGTTCTGGGCCTGGTGGATCGCGTTCGGCGCCGCGGTGGCCCTGCAGCTGTACGGCGTGTACGCGCCGCGCGAGGCGGGCCCGAACGTCGGGATCCCGCAGATCGACAAGGTCGCGCACTGCTTCCTGTTCGCGGCGGTGGCGTTCACCGGGCTGAAGGCCGGCGTACCGGCCCGTTGGTTGCTCGGGGCCCTGGTCGCGAACGCGATCGTCAGCGAACTGGTGCAGCACTACCTGCTGCCGCAGCGCGACGGGGACCCGTTCGACGCGTTGGCCGACCTGGTCGGCGTGGCGCTAGGTGCCTGGCTGGGAGCCCGGGCGGCCCGTCGTACGCCATGATGGAGGCATGACGGTCTCGACCCTGACCGGTTCGCTGCTGGTGGCGACCCCGTTGCTCGACGAGCCGCCCTTCCGCCGTTCGGTGATCCTGCTGCTGGATCACGACGACGACGGCGCGCTCGGGGTGGTGGTGAACCGCGCCGCGGACCTGTCCGTGGACCGGGTCCTGCCGAACTGGTCGGCGGCCGTCGACGAGCCCGGCGTGCTGTTCATGGGCGGCCCGGTGGGCACCGACAGCGCGCTCGCGGTCGCCGAGGTGACCGCGTCCACGGACCCGCCCGGGTGGCGCGAGTGCTTCGGGCGGATCGGGCTGGTTGACCTCGACGTACCGCCGGAGCTGCTCGAGGGCGCGATCACCCGGATGCGGATCTTCGCCGGGTACGCCGGCTGGTCCAGCGGGCAGCTCGAGGGCGAGATCACCGAGGGCGCCTGGTACGTCGTGGAGTCGGAGCCCGCGGACGTGTTCGGGCACGACCCGGACACGCTGTGGCGCCGGGTCCTGCGCCGCCAGACCGACCAGATGGCGTACGTGTCGACGTACCCCGACGACCCCAGCCAGAACTAGGGCCTACTCCTCGCCGCCGTCGCCGCCCTCGTCGCCGGGGTTCAGCGAGTCCCAGATCTCCTTGCACTCCGGGCAGACCGGGAACCGCTGCGGGTCGCGGCTCGGGACCCACACCTTGCCGCAGAGCGCGACCACCGGGGTGCCCATCACCATCGCCTCGGTCAGCTTGTCCTTCGGCACATAGTGCGAGAACCGCTCGTGATCGCCAGGCTCTGCCGGCGCCGACTGGGTTCGCTCGTCGACAACCGTCTCCGCGCCGGGGGTCAGCTGAGTACTCATACCCCCGAGTGTAGGACGTGTCACCAGCCAACCCGGAACTTTTCCACAGCATCAAGATTCCTCGGGCAACCCGGGGCAGATCGCGGCACCTTCTCTGCCGTGACCAACCAAAGGAGGCACTATGAGTCTCGTGGAACCTCTCCCGACGCAACCCGCAGTGCCCTGGCAGCCTTTCAAGGCGCTGACCAGGGACGATCTCGATCGGATGCCCGATGACGGGCACCGGTACGAACTCATCGACGGGGTGCTGCTGGTGACTCCGAGCCCGTCGTTCAACCATCAGGACATCGCGGCCAATCTGTTCATCCACCTCAGGCAGGCGTGCCCGCCTGAGCTCTACGTCATGATCGCGCCGTTCGACATGGTGCTGGCCGATGACACGGTCATGATCCCGGACCTCATGGTCGCGCGTCGCGACGCCTTCACGAAGCGGGATCTGCCTGGAGCGCCACTGCTGGCGGTTGAGGTGCTGTCGCCGAGCACGCGTCGCTTCGACGTGATGGTCAAGTTCTCGCGCCTCGAGGCGGCGGGGTGCCCGGCGTACTGGGTGGTGGATCCCGACACGCCGAGTCTGATCGCGTGGGAGTTGCAGGACGGGGCATATGTGCAGGTCGCGAAGGCCACCGGGGACGAAGCGGCGCAGTTGACCGGTCCGTTCGACGTGACGGTGGTGCCGGCGGATCTGATCTCGTAGCCGATCTCAGGTAACCTTCCTGCCCGGCGCACTGTCGACCTTCGGGGGAGTAGCTGTCTGTGGATTCGCACGTGCCGGCCAATCCTGCTGTCCTGCCACCGGCCTATCCGGACCGTGCGGCGTGGGGTACCGCGAGCAAGCTGCGCGCCTGGCAGGCCGAGGCGCTCCAGCAGTACCTCGACAACAATCCGCGGGACTTCCTCGCGGTCGCGACACCGGGCGCCGGGAAGACGACGTTCGCGCTGACCGTGGCCGCCGAGCTGCTGCACCGCCGGCAGATCGAGCGGATCACCGTGGTGACCCCGACCGAGCACCTGAAGACCCAGTGGGCCGACGCGGCGGACAAGGCCGGGATCGCGATCGATCCCGCGTTCGCCGGGCGCCGCGGCAAGACCAACAAGGACTTCCAGGGCGTCGCGGTGACCTACGCCGGGGTCGCGGTGAACCCGCTGGCCTTCCGCGTCCGTACGGAGCGGTTCAAGACGCTGGTGATCCTGGACGAGGTGCACCACGGCGGTGACGCGCTCAGCTGGGGCGACGGGGTCCGCGAGGCGTTCGAGCCTGCCACGCGCCGGCTCTGCCTTACCGGTACGCCGTTCCGCAGCGACGACAACCCGATCCCGTTCGTCACCTACGAGGAGGCGCACGACGGCGTCGCCCGGAGCAAGGCGGATTACACGTACGGGTACGGTCACGCGCTGCGCGACCACGTGGTACGCCCGGTGATCTTCATGTCGTACTCCGGTGAGATGCGCTGGCGTACCAAGGCCGGCGACGAGGTTGCTGCCCGGTTGGGCGAGCCGCTGACCAAGGACCTCACCGCGCAGGCGCTGCGCACCGCGCTGGACCCGGCCGGCGAGTGGATGGGTGCCGTGCTGGCAGCGGCCGACAAGCGGCTGACCGAGGTCAGGCGGCACATGCCGGACGCGGGCGCGCTGGTGATCTCCGGCGACCAGAACTCGGCCCGCGCGTACGCGAAGACGCTCCGCGAGCTGACCGGCGAGGCGCCGACCGTCGTGCTGTCCGACGAGAAGGCAGCGAGCAAGAAGATCGCGAAATTCTCCGAGGACGAGTCCCGGTGGATGGTCGCGGTCCGGATGGTCTCCGAGGGCGTCGACGTCCCGCGGCTCGCGGTCGGGGTGTACGCGACGCCGACCTCGACGCCGCTGTTCTTCGCCCAGGCCGTCGGGCGGTTCGTGCGGGCCCGGAAGCGGGGTGAGACGGCGTCGGTGTTCGTGCCGTCGGTGACCCGGCTGCTCGGGTTCGCGGCCGAGATGGAGGTCGAGCGCGACCACGTCCTGGGCCGCAAGAACAGCAACGAGGACGGCGACATCTTCGCGCTCGAGGACGACCTGCTGAAGCAGGCGAACCAGACCGAGGGTGCGAGCGACGAGCTCGAGGGGAACTTCGAGGCGCTCGGGTCGGACGCGAGCTTCGACCGGGTGGTGTTCGACGGCGGTGACTACGGGACCGGCGGCGACAACGCGTCCGACGAGGAGCTGGACTTCCTCGGACTGCCGGGCCTGCTGGAGCCGGACCAGGTGCGGGAGTTGCTGCACAAACGGCAGCAGAAGTCGCTGGCGGCGCAGAAGAAGTCGCAGCGGTCCACGAGTGACCGTGAGGACCCCACGCCGACGGAGCTGGCCACCCACGAGCAGATCGGGCTCCTCCGACGCGAGCTGAACGGTCTGGTCGCCGCCTGGCACCACCGCACCGGCCAGCCCCACGGCGTCATCCACAACGACCTCCGCCGCAAACTCGGCGGACCGGCCGCCGCCCACGCCTC
>DASSDE010000822.1:0-12443 GCA_035697365.1 Kribbella sp.
GAACCCACCCCGGCAGCACGCGGAACCTGGTCGCCCTCGGCGGCGAGGACACCGACTTCACCAACGACGTACGGACGCTGCAGGCGTGGATGATCTACCACGCGTCGCCGACGGTCGCCACGGTCGAGGCGCGGTACGTGCTGAAAGGCAAGCCCGGTCCGTGGACCAAGGGCGTCGTCGACAGCGGGTTCGCCTACACCGAGGTGCAGGCGAACGGGAAGTTCACCGTCGGTCAGCGCCTCAAGACCGAGGTCCGCGCGTTCGACGCCCAGGGCCACCAACTGCCCTGATCAGCCCCGGCGGGCCGCGGTGCGGGCGAAGTTGATGCCGACCAGGCCGCCCCAGCAGACGATCACACCGACGAGGCCGAGCAGGTTCGCCGCGATCGCGGTGATCGGGATCGCGACGACGATCGAGACGATCGCCAGCGCCAGACCGCCCGGGTCGGTCTCCCGGCTCGGGTGTTTCGGGGGCCGGGCCGGCTCGGGCAGCATCCCGGTCCGCCGGTGCAGATCCCGGGCGTCGAGCTTCTCCAGGAAGCCGTCGATGATCTCGTTCTCGTACTCCGGGCCCAGCTCTTGCCGGGCCGCCACCGCCGCGCGCAGGTCTTTCCGCACCTCGTCCGTCGCCATACCAGCAAGGTATGTCCGCAGCTACGGCCTGCCAATCAGGGAAACCCCCCGATCGATCCGGGAGTTTTCTCTACCCCTCAGGGACCCGTACGACGCAACCGCCCCGGACCGTGACGGTCCGGGGCGGTTCGCAGTACTGCGGTCTACAGGTACTGACCGGTGTTGGTCGCGGTGTCGATCGAGCGACCCGGCTCGGTGCCCTGCTTGCCGGAGATGAGCGTCCGGATGTAGACGATCCGCTCGCCCTTCTTGCCGGAGATCCGGGCCCAGTCGTCCGGGTTGGTGGTGTTCGGGAGGTCTTCGTTCTCCTTGAACTCGTCCACGCAGGCCTGCAGCAGGTGCTGCACGCGCAGGCCCTTCTGGTCCTCGTCGAGGAAGGCCTTGATCGCCATCTTCTTCGCCCGGTCGACGATGTTCTGGATCATCGCGCCCGAGTTGAAGTCCTTGAAGTACAGGACCTCCTTGTCACCGTTGGCGTAGGTGACCTCGAGGAAGCGGTTCTCGTCGGCCTCGGTGTACATCCGCTCCACCGTGCGCTGGATCATCGCGTCCACGCAGGCCTGCTTGTCGCCGCCGAACTCGCCGAGGTCGTCGGCGTGCAGCGGCAGCGAGCTGGTCAGGTACTTCGAGAAGATGTCCCGCGCGGACTCCGCGTCCGGGCGCTCGATCTTGATCTTCACGTCCAGCCGGCCGGGCCGCAGGATCGCCGGGTCGATCATGTCCTCACGGTTCGAGGCACCGATGACCAGGACGTTCTCCAGGCCCTCGACGCCGTCGATCTCGCTCAGCAACTGCGGAACGATGGTGTTCTCGACGTCGGAGGAGACCCCCGAACCACGGGTCCGGAACAGCGAGTCCATCTCGTCGAAGAACACGATCACCGGCATCCCCTCGGACGCCTTCTCGCGGGCACGCTGGAAGACCAGGCGGATGTGCCGCTCGGTCTCGCCGACGTACTTGTTGAGCAGCTCGGGGCCCTTGATGTTCAGGAAGAACGACTTCTGCTCCGCGACCCCGGTGCGCTCGGCGACCTTCTTGGCCAGCGAGTTCGCGACCGCCTTCGCGATCAGGGTCTTGCCGCAGCCGGGCGGGCCGTAGAGCAGCACGCCCTTGGGCGGCTTCAGCTCGTGCTCGAGGAACAGGTCCTTGTGCAGGTACGGCAGCTCGACCGCGTCCCGGATCTGCTCGATCTGGCCGGACAGGCCACCGATCTGGGTGTAGTCGATGTCCGGGACCTCTTCGAGCACCAGCTCCTCGACCTCGGACTTCGGGATCTTCTCGTAGACGTAGCCGGAGCGGGCCTCCAGCAGCAGCGAGTCGCCCGAACGCAACGGCACGTCGAGCAGCGGCGAGGCGAGCCGCACCACGCGCTCCTCGTCGGCCTGCGCGATCACCAGCGCCCGCTCACCGTCGGCGAGCAGTTCCTTGAGCATCACCACGTCGCCGACGACCTCGTACGCACAGGCCTCGACCACGTTGAGCGCTTCGTTCAGCATCAGTTCCTGGCCGAGCTTGAGCTCGTCCAGGTCCACCGACGGGCTCGCCGCGACCCGGAGCTTCCGGCCGCCGGTGAACACGTCGAGCGTGTCATCTTCGTTCCGTCCGAGGAAGGTGCCGAATCCGGACGGCGGTTGCGCCAGCCGGTCGACTTCCTCCTTCAGGGCGATGATCTTCTCTCGCGCCTCCCGCAGCGTGTCCGCCAGCCGCTCGTTCTGAGCGGTGACACTCGCCAAGGAGGCCTGGGTTTCGGACAGCCTGCCCTCGAGCGACCGGCTGTCTGCCGGGTGCTCGAGCAGCCGACGTCGCAACGCCGCGACTTCGGCCTCCAGGTACCGGACCTGGTTACGCAGTTCTGCCGCGGTAGGACTCTCGTCTCCAGCCACGATCATCACCTCACCATGTGGGGCTCGACCCTATGGACCTTACCCAGAAAACCTCGCCGGGCAAGCTGAATCCCATCACGTGTCGGTTGCGGATGACTCAGTTGCCGTCGGCATGTCGCCGGAAGTTTCGGCGCGCCTCGGCCCCAGGTAATCGTCGCCGTACGCACCGGGTGCCGGACGGCGCTTCTTCCGCGGGGCCTGCACCCCGTGCGCCATCCGTCGGGCAGTGACCAGGAAGGCCGTGTGCCCCTGCATCCGGTGCCCCGGACGAACGGCCAGGCCTTCCACATGCCAGTCTCGCACGAGGGACTCCCACGCGCGCGGCTCGGTGAACTCGCCGTGTGCCCTCAATGTCTCCACAAACCGGCTCAGCTGGGTCGTGGTGGCCACGTACGCGCAGAACACCCCACCCGGCGACAGGGCCTCCGCGACGACGTCCACGCACTCCCAGGGGGCGAGCATGTCCAGTACGACGCGGTCGACGTCCTGCTCGTTCAGCAGCTCGACCAGGTCACCGACCTGGAGCCGCCAGGCCGGGTGCTCGCCGCCGAAGAAGTCGGTGACGTTCTTCTGCGCGACCTTGGCGAAGTCCTCCCGGCGCTCGAACGAGATCACCTGCCCGTGGATGCCGACCGCCCGCAGCAGCGCGGTGGTCAACGCGCCGGAGCCGGCACCCGCCTCGACCACCTTCGCGCCCGGGAAGATGTCGGCCATCGTGACGATCTGTGCGGTGTCCTTCGGGTAGATCACCGCGGCGCCGCGGGGCATCGAGACCGAGTAGTCGGCCATCAGCGGGCGCAGCGCCAGGTACTCGACGTTGCCCTTGGAGCGGATCGTGACCGCGTCCGGGCCGTCGATCAGGTCGTCGTGCGCGATCCCGCCCTTGGTGGTGTGGAAGACCTTGCCGCGCTCCAGCTTCACCGAGTGCCGGCGGCCCTTGGAGTCCTGCAGGGTGATCCACTCGCCCTCCTGCAGCGGTCCGTGATGGACGCCGGAGAACGCCTGGTCGGGAAAGTCGCGCAAGTCAGCCATAAGGCGCTCACCTTAACTTTCGGTCACCGGAACCCGATAATCAGCGGGCGCCTCAGCGGGACCGGAAGGCGCGTTCCACGTCGGCGGTCGCGAGGACGCCGTACACGCTGCCGTCGGCGTCCAGCACCAGGTACTCCGAGGCGGGTTGTTCACGCAGTGTGGCGAGGATCTCCTCGCCGGTGTCGTTGACCCCGATGATGTGGCCCCCGCCGATCCTGGTCGAGACCTCGCTGACCGTGGTCCAGGGCCGCTGGTTCGGCGCCACGGCGGCGACCGCCGACTCCGAGACCAGCGCGTGCGGCTTGCCGTCGCCGTCGATCACCACGACCGCGCCCGCCTGCGACTGGCCGGCCAGCCGGACAGCCTCCGAGATCGGCGTTCCGGAGTGGACGGCGACGGCGCGCCGGGCCAGCGTCCGGACCTGCAGTGTGGGCAGCTTGCGCCGCAGCCGCGCCTGCATCAGCGAAGCGGTCGAGCCGGACCACAGGAAGAAGCCGACGAGCAGCGCGATGCCGAAGTCGATGATGGACGGTTGCCAGCCGAAGACCTGCTCGGCCAGCACCGGGACGGCCAGCACCAGCATCGCCAGCACCCGACCGGCCCAGGCGGCCGCGATCGTGCCGGTGTGCATGTTGCCGGTGAACTTCCAGACGATCGCCCGCAGCACCCAGCCGCCGTCGAGCGGCAGGCCCGGCAGCAGGTTGGTGACGCCGACGATCAGGTTCGCGAGGCCGAGCTCCAGGAGCGCGACGTACGCGACGCCCTCGTCGAACGCGCGGGACGCGAAGTACGCCAGTCCGCCGACGATCAAGGACGCGACCGGGCCGACCACCGAGACCGCGAACTCCTCGAGCGGCGACTTCCGCTCGCCCTCGATGTGGGTGCCGGCCGCGAAGAAGCCGAGGTTGATCTCCGAGACGCCGATCCCGAACCGCAGCGCCATCAGTGCGTGCGCCAGCTCGTGGATCAGGATCGACACCGTGAACGCGACCACGAACGCGAACGCCGCGACGTACCGCCAGTTGCCGAGCTCCGGAAACTGCTGCCCGAGGATCGTCGCGAAACCGAGCGCCAGCAGCATCGCCACCGGCAGCCAGGTGAACCGCATCGTCAGGCGGATCCCGCGGACGCGACCGAGCACCCACGTTCCCGGCGGCGGCGGAGCGGCCGGCTGGGCGGGATTCTGGGGGTCACGCGAGTCAGCCATCAAGCCAACGCTACTGGGCGGAGGGTAACGCGGTGCTACGTACCCTGGTTTTCCACAGGCTGCGGGGTGGGGCCGCGCGAACTGTCGGTGGTTGTGCCTAGGGTCTGGGGTATGAGCGTTGCCGCCGCCGCAGAAGTGGATCCGCACCCGCGGGGTGCCCTGTCGCCCTCCCGAGCTGCGGACTTCATGAGCTGCCCGCTGAAGTACCGGTTCCGGGTGGTCGACCGGCTGCCGGAGAAGCCGTCCCCGGCCGCCGTCCGCGGGACGGTCGTGCACGCGGTGCTGGAGCGGTTGTTCGATCTGCCCCGCGGGCAGCGGACGCTGGAGCAGGCCGGGGAGATGCTCGAGCCGCAGTGGCAGCGGCTGCTCGAGGAGGAGCCCGAGGTCGGCGAGCTGTTCGCGGAGGACGCGAGCGGCGACGAGCTGGCCCAGTGGCTCGCCGAGGCCCACCAACTGCTCGGGAAGTACTTCACCCTCGAGGACCCGAACGCGCTGGAGCCCGCCGAGCGCGAGCTGTACGTCGAGACCGCGCTGGAGTCCGGCCTGGTCCTGCGGGGGTACGTCGACCGCCTCGACGTCGCGCCGACCGGCGAGATCCGGGTGGTCGACTACAAGACCGGGCGCTCACCCTCGGAGTTCTTCGAGGCGAAGGCGCTGTTCCAGATGAAGTTCTACGCGCTCGTGCTGTGGAAGCTGCGCGGCGTCGTGCCGGCGATGCTGCAGTTGGTGTACCTCGGCAACGGCGAGATCGTGCGGTACGTCCCGGACGAGGCCGACCTGCGCGCCTGCGAGCGCAAGGTGTCGGCGCTCTGGATCGCGATCACCCGGGCGCTCGACTCCGGCGACTGGCGGCCGAGTCCCGGCCCGCTCTGCGACTGGTGCGACCACAAGGCGATCTGTCCCGCCTGGGGTGGCACGCCGCCGCCGCTGCCGACCCGTTCGGTGGCGGAGGTGGCCGCCGAGTCGGCCGGCATCGACCTGATCACGGTCGACGGCTAGGGGGAACCGTGGGGTAGGTACGGTTCGTCGCATGAGTGTGGGCGATGTGGCGGTTCGGGCGGTCGAGGTCTGGAAGCGGTACGGCGGCGGCTCGACGCAGGTCGACGCGCTGGCCGGTGTCAGCGCGGACTTCGGGAAGGGCCGCTTCACCGCGATCATGGGTCCGTCCGGCTCCGGCAAGTCCACGCTGCTGCACTGCCTGGCGGGCCTCGACCAGCCGTCCGACGGGAAGGTGCTGCTCGGCGACGTCGACCTGACGACCCTCCCGGAACGCGAGCTCACGCACCTGCGCCGCGACCGGATCGGTTTCGTGTTCCAGGCGTTCAACCTGGTCCCGACGCTGTCCGCGCTGGAGAACATCACGCTCCCCCTCGACCTCGCCGGTCGCAAACCGGACCAGGACTGGCTGGCCACGGTCGTCGACGCGATCGGACTCTCGGATCGTCTGCGACACCGGCCGGCGCAGCTGTCCGGCGGCCAGCAGCAGCGAGTCGCCTGTGCCCGCGCGCTGGTGTCGCGTCCCGATGTTGTGTTCGCCGACGAGACGACCGGCAACCTGGACTCCCGCTCCTCCGGTGACGTCCACAACTTCCTGCATCGCTCGGTCCGGGAGTTCCACCAGACCGTCGTCATGGTCACTCACGACCCCACCGCGGCGTCGTACGCGGACCGCGTCCTGTTCCTGGCCGACGGGGAGCTGCAGTCCGAGCTCGTCGACCCGACGGCAGACTCCGTTCTGGACCGGATGAAGCAGCTGGACCCGGCCGGCGAGCTGGCCGGCTGATGTTCAAGCTCGGCCTCCGCTCGGTGCTCGCGCACCGGCTGCGCTTCGTCCTGTGCACGGTCGCCGTCACGCTCGGCGTCGCGTTCGCCGGCGGCGCGATGGTGTTCACCGACTCGTTGTCCACCGCCCTGAAGAAGAACTTCGAGGTCAGTACGGCCGACATCACGGTCACGCCGGCGGCACCGATCAAGGCCACCAACGACGCGCCCGCGACCTTCCAGAACGGGCTCGCCGACCAGATCGCCGCCGTGCCGGGCGTCGCCGACGCCGTACCGCAACTGCTGGTCGGCGACCTCCAGGTCCTCGACCCGTCCGGCAAGGAGGTCGAGAACTACGGGCTGACGACGTTCGGCGCCGCCTGGCCGCGCGTCGTCGACGGCGCTCCGTTCCGGGTCCTCACCGGCACGGCGCCGTGGGGCGCCCAGCAACTCGCGCTCGACCAGTCGACCGCCTCGCGGGCCGGCTACAGCATCGGCGACAAGGTCCGGATCGTGACCCCGACCCAGGCGGTCACTGCGACCCTGACCGCGATCACGACGTCGGCGGCGGCCGGGCCCGCGGCCGGTGCGCCGCTGGTCAGCTTCGACGGCGCGACCGCGCAGCGCCTGCTGCTCGGCAAGGCGGGCTGGACGTCGATCACCGTCGCGCTCAAGCCCGGTTCGGATCCGGAGGCGGTCGGTCAGGCGATCGGCGGCGTCCTCGGCGACTCGGTCACGGTCCGGACCGCGAAGCAGGTCGCGTCGGACGGCAAGCGCGACCTCGACAGCACCTTCGGCGGCTTCAGCCTGGTCCTGGCGCTGTTCGGCGGGCTGGCGTTGTTCGTCGGTATGTTCCTGATCGTCAACACGTTCGCGATGGTCGTGGCCCAGCGCGGCAAGGAGCTCGCGATGCTGCGGGCGATCGGCGCGTCCCGGGGCCAGATCACCCGGACCATCCTCACCGAGAGCGTCATTATCGGTTTCATCGGCTCGACGCTCGGGCTGCTGATCGGGATCGGGGTCGCGGCCGGCGTCCGCGGCATCTATCAGAAGCTCAACCTGCGCATCCCGACGGCGGGCCTGGAGGTCAGCGCGGGCACGATCATCGCGTGCTACGTGATCGGCATCGGGGTCACGGTCGCCGCCGCCGCACCGGCGGCACGCCGGGCCGGGAAGCTCCCGCCGATCGCCGCGATGCGCGACGACGTACAGCTCCCGGAGCGCTCGCTGCTCGTCCGCGGGCTGATCGGCGGCTTCATGCTGCTGATGACGCTGATGTTCGTCGCGATCGGCCTGGCCGCGGGTGATCTGCCCGGTGCGGTGCTGATCGCCATGGGAGCCGGCCTCGCCGTCCTCGCCGTGGTGATGCTCGGCCCGCTCCTGAGCCGGTACGTCGTGCGTGTCCTGATGCTCCCGTTCGGGCGCCGGGCACCGGTCACGCTCGGACGCCGCAACGCCGAGCGGAACCCACGGCGTACGTCGGCGACCGCGTCGGCGCTGATGGTCTCGGTCTCGCTGATCTCCGGCCTGATGGTGATCAGTGCCTCGGCGAAGGCATCGATCGAGCAGTCCATCCTGGAGGCGCTCGGGACGTCGGACCTGGTCGTCACCAACAACGGCACGCCGAACTTCAGTACTCAGGCCGGTGACCGGACGGCCAAGGTGGCGGGCGTCGAGGCCGTGCACCGGGTGCGGCAGGAGGCCGGCGAGGTCGGTGACACGGATGTCAAGGTCAGCGGCGTCGGCGACGGCACCCTGGACGGACCGATCGTCACCAAGTTCGACAGCGGGTCTGCCTCGGCGCTCGCCGCCGGCCAGGCGATCCTCCCCCGCAACCTCGCCAAGACCCTGAAGCTGACGGTCGGCAAGACCTTCGACCTGAAGACCACGAGCGGCACCCACCAACTGGCCGTCGGCGGCATCCTCGCCCCGAACCGGCAGCTGAACGCCGTCGTCTTGTCGCTCGCGACGTACGAGAAACTCGGCGGCCCGCCGACCGACAGTCTGCTGTACGTCGATGTTGCCGAAGGCAATCAGATCGGGCCGGTCCGGGCCGCGGTGCTGGCGCAGCTGACCAAGGACTACCCGTCGCTGCAGGTCCGTGACCAGCAGGCGTACGCGGCCGGCGCCATGCAGCCGGTGGACGCGGTTCTCGCCGCGGTCGGGTTCCTGCTCACGATGGCGATCCTGATCGCGCTGCTCGGGATCGTGAACACGCTCGCGCTCGGCGTGGTCGAGCGCACCCGGGAGATCGGGCTGCTGCGGGCGATCGGGCTGGACCACCGGCAGCTGCGGCGGATGCTGCGGGTCGAGTCGGTCGCGATCACGTTGCTGGGGGCGTTGCTCGGGCTGCTGATCGGGGTGGTGTTCGGGGTCGCGATCCAGGCGTCGATGGCCGACAGCGGGCTCGGTGTCCGCGAGGTTCCGATCCGGCAGCTCTCGCTCGCGGTGATCGTCTCGATCGTATTCGCAGTACTGGCTGCGGTCTGGCCGTCACGGCGCGCGGCCCGCTTGAACGTGTTGCGGGCCATCGCGTCGGAGTGACCTGCCCCGGGACGACGCGGGGTGACCTGTGAGGTGAAGCCAGACCAGTGATTCACAGGTAGCCTGCGGGTGTGCCGGGGACCGTGCAGTCGATCGAGCGGGCCGCGGCGGTGCTGCGACTGCTCGCCGCCGCCCCTGACGGGCTGGGGGTCGCCGACGTGGCGAACGCGCTCGGCCTGGCGAAGCCGACCGTGCACGGGATCCTGCGGACACTGCACCAGGTCGGCTTCGTCGACCAGGGCCACAGCGGCGCGCACTATCACCTCAGCGACGCCTTCGGCCGGCTCGGCGAGAGCTACCTGGATCCGAACGAACTCCGCAGCCGCGCGATCAACTGGGCCGACTCGCTCGCCTCCCGCAGCGGTGAGGTGGTCCGGGTCGGGCGGCTCGTGGACGGGAAGGTTGTGGTCGTGCACCACGTCTTCCGGCCCGACGACAGCGACCAGGACCTCGACGTCGGTACGACGCTGCCGCCGCATGCGACCGCGCTCGGCAAGGCCGTACTGGCCTTCGACGCCAGCGGCGCCACGCGGCCGCGGAAGCTGGAGGCGTTCACCACCCGGACGATCACCGATCCGGTTCGCCTGGGCGAGGAGCTTGCGGGTGTCCGGGCGCGCGGCTGGGCGACCGAGTTCGAGGAGCACACCGTCGAGGTGGCCAGCATCGCGGCGCCGATCCGCGGCCTCGGCGGGCTGGTCGTCGGCGCCGTCGGCCTGGCCGGCCGGATCGAACGCATCTGCGACAGCCGCCTACGCCACCGCGCCGACCTCGTCACCATGGTCCGCGCCACCGCCGACGCCATCGCCCGAGACCTCCGGGACGACACATGATCCCGGTGAATGGGGGGTGAGGGATGGCTGAGCAGTATGTGGCTGCGGTGGATCAGGGGACGAACTCGAGTCGGTGCATTCTGTTCGATCGGCGCGGGCGGTTGGTGTCGGTCGCGCAGCGGGAGCATCGGCAACTGTTTCCGCGACCGGGATGGGTGGAGCACGACGCCGAGGAGATCTGGCGGAACGTGGCCCGGGTGGTGCCGGCCGCGATCCGGCAGATCGGGGCCGAGCCGTCGCAGGTCGTCGCCATCGGCATCACCAACCAGCGCGAGACGAGTCTGCTCTGGGACCGCGTCACCGGCCGGCCGATCGGGCACGCGGTGGTCTGGCAGGACACCCGTACCGACCGCCTCGTCACCGAACTCGCGGGCGACGAGGGCCCGGACCGGTTCGCGGATCTCTGCGGCCTGCCGCTGACGACGTACTTCTCGGCGCCGCGGATCCGCTGGATGCTCGACCACACCCCCGGGCTGCGGCAGCGGGCCGAGCGCGGCGAGATCCTGTTCGGCACCATGGAGACCTGGCTGATCTGGAACTTCACCGGCGGCCCGAACGGGACCGGCCTGCACGTCACCGACGTCACGAACGCCAGCCGCACGATGCTGATGAACATCGAGACCCTCGACTGGGACGACGAACTGCTCGCGGCGTTCGACGTACCGCGGGCGATTCTGCCCGAGATCCGCCCGTCGTCGGGCGTCTTCGGCACCGCGACCGAGGTCCTGCCCGGGGTCCGGATCGGCGCGGCGCTCGGGGACCAGCAGGCCGCGCTGTTCGGGCAGACGTGCTTCAGCGCGGGCGAGGCGAAGTGTACGTACGGTACGGGCTCGTTCCTGCTGATGAACACCGGCAAAGAGATCGTCCGGTCCAAGCACGGGATGCTCACGACGGTGGCGTACCAGATCGGCGACCACCCGGCATCGTACGCCCTCGAAGGCTCGATGGCGGTCACCGGATCGCTCGTGCAGTGGTTCCGCGACGGGCTCGGGATGATCCACACCGCGGCCGAGATCGAGACGCTCGCGCGGACCGTCGAGGACAACGGCGGGGCGTACATCGTGCCGGCGTTCTCCGGGCTGTTCGCACCGCACTGGCGCAGTGAGGCGCGCGGCGTGATCGCCGGGCTGACCGGCTACATCACCAAGGGCCACCTGGCCCGGGCCGTGCTCGAGGCGACCGGGTTCCAGACGCTCGAGGTCGTCGACGCGATGAACGCGGACTCCGGGATCGCGCTCACCGCGCTGAAGGTCGACGGCGGGATGACGGCCAACAACCTGCTGATGCAGTTCCTCGCCGACCTGCTGGACGTCCGCGTCGTCCGGCCGATGGTGACCGAGACCGTCTCACTCGGTGCCGCGTACGCCGCCGGTCTCGCCGTCGGGTACTGGCCGGACCTCGAGGGCCTGCGCAGCAACTGGCACCGCGCCGGTCAGTGGATGCCGCACATGGATCCGGCCCGCCGCACCAGGGAGTACGCCAACTGGCAGTCCGCCGTCCAACGCACCTTCAACTGGATCCGCCCCGAGGACCAGGAGCCGTAACGGCGGCTCCTGATCCTCCGGAGCGGGGCATCAGGCGGGCGAGACGATGTCGGGGGCCTCCAGGCGGACCTTGTCGGCGGACTCGTCGTCGGGCTGGTCCTGGGAGTCGCGTTCGGACTGGACGCGCTTGACGTAGAACGAGACCTCACGCTCGATGGTCGCCTCGTCCCAGCCGAGGATCGGGGCGACCAGCCGGGCGGCGGCCTCGGCGGCACCGACGCCGCGGTCCCAGGCCTCGATCGAGATCCGGGTCCGGCGGGCCAGGATGTCGTCCAGGTGCCGGGCGCCCTCGGCACGCGCGCCGTACACGATCTCGGCCTTCAGGTAGTCCTGCGTGCCGGGCAACTGCTCCCCCAGCGACGGGTCCTCCTCGACGAGGGCGAGGACCTCGTCGATCAGCGCGCCGTACCGGTTGAGCAGGTGCTCGATCCGCGCCACGTGCAGCCCCGAGCGCTGCGCGATCAGCTGCCGCTGGTTCCACAGGGCCTGGTACCCGTCCGCACCGACCAGCGGGATGTTCTTGGTGACACTGCGCGGCACCCGGCCGTCGAGCGCGTCGGCGGCCGCGTCGATGGCGTCTTTCGCCATCACCCGGTACGTCGTGTACTTGCCGCCGGCAACTACCACGAGCCCCGGCGCCGCGTGCGCGACCACATGTTCGCGGGACAGCTGCGACGTACTCTCCGACTCGCCGGCGAGCAGCGGACGCAGACCGGCGTACACGCCCTCCACGTCCTCGCGGGTCAGCGGCGTGGTGAGGACCGCGTTCACATGATCGAGCAGGTACTCGATGTCCTTCGTGGTCGCTGCCGGGTGCGCCTTGTCGAGGTGCCAGTCGGTGTCCGTGGTGCCGATCAGCCAGTGCCGGCCCCACGGGATGATGAACAGTACGGACTTCTCGGTCCGGAGGATCATCCCGGTACTGGACTGGATCCGGTCCTTCGGTACGACGAGATGGATGCCCTTCGACGCGCGCACATGGTACTGACCGCGCTCCCCCACCATTGCCT
>DASSDE010000823.1:0-3271 GCA_035697365.1 Kribbella sp.
GAAGACCGTCGCCAAGAAGGCGCCCGCGAAGCGCGTCGCCGCGAAGAAGGCGCCGGCCCGGACCGCCGCGAAGAAGACCGCGGTGAAGCGCACCGCGGCGAAGAAGGCCCCGGCCCGCAAGGCTCCGGCCCGCAAGGCCGCGGCGAAGCGGGTCGCCCGCTGACGTCAGCAACAACCGAGGGGCACCACCGGGTTCGGTGGTGCCCCTCGGTACGTCCGGACCGGCCTCAGTCGTCGTTCCAGTTCGGGTCGTTGTCGAAGCTCTCGTTGCGTTCCTGGACCTTCTCCAGTGCGCGAGCCGCTTCCTCCGGCGAGCTGTACGGCCCGAGCCGGTCGCCCGACTTCGCACCCTGGTACGGCTCGACCTTGCCGGTCTTGGTGTTGTAGTACCACTCGTTGCTGTGATCGTCGCTCATCTGGATGACCACCTCCCGGGAGTCTTGTCGTACGTCACTAGAATGATCTCACCATGTCGATCCTTACTGCTGGCGTCATTTCGCCGCGCCGCGACGTACCTGCCTCCATCCCGCGCCCGGAGTACGTCGGCAAACCGGCCCCGACGCGGTACGACGGTTCGTACGTGACGTCACCGGAGCTCATCGAGAAGATGCGCGTCGCGAGCAAGCTGGCCGCACAGGCGTTGCAGGCAGTCGGCGCCGCGGCGAAGCCGGGAGTCACGACCGACGAGCTGGACGCGATCGGCCACGACTACCTGGTCGAGCGGGGCGCGTACCCGTCGACGCTCGGCTACCGCAACTACCCGAAGTCGTTGTGCACCTCGGTCAACGAGGTGATCTGCCACGGCATCCCCGACGACCGCCCGTTGGAGAACGGCGACATCGTCAACGTCGACATCACCGCGTTCCTGGACGGCGTGCACGGCGACACCAACGCGACGTTCCTGGTCGGCGACGTCGACGAGGAGACCCGGCTGCTCGTCGAGCGTACGCACGAGGCGCTGAACCGCGGCATCAAGGCGGTCAAGCCCGGACGCCGGGTGAGCATCATCGGCCGCGTCATCGAGTCCTACGCGAAGCGCTTCGGGTACGGCGTGGTGCGCGACTTCACCGGCCACGGGATCTCGACCTCGTTCCACTCCGGCCTGATCATCCCGCACTACGACGACGAGCGCTTCGACGACCTGATCGAACCCGGGATGACGTTCACCATCGAGCCGATGCTGACCCTGGGCTCGTACGAGTACGACCTCTGGGACGACGGCTGGACCGCGACCACCAAGGACAAGTCCCGGACCGCACAGTTCGAGCACACCCTGCTCGTCACCGACACCGGCGCCGAGATCCTCACCCTGCCGTGAACCTCGCGCAGTACTCGCAGGGTCATCTGTCCGGCATCCTCGCGATCTGCGAGGCGGAGGACTGGCCGAGCCTGCCCGCCGACCCGGCGCGCGCCCACGCGGTCTTCACCGCGCCCGGTGTGACGACGGTCGTCGCGCTGGACGGCGAGCAGGTGATCGGCTTCGCGTACCTGCAGAGCGACGGCCACATCCAGGCGCACCTGTCGCAGATGGCTGTGCATCGCGCGTACCGGCGCAAGGGAATCGGGCGGGCGCTGCTCGAGTTCGCGGCGCCGCTGACCGGAGCGATGCGCGTCGACCTGGTGACGGACACCGCGGAGGACTTCTACTCGTCGTTCGAGCATCGAACGTTCAGCGGCTTCCGGATCTACCCCTCCTGAAAGCCGACAGCTCGGTAGAGGATCAGCGCGGGAGTGTTGTTGTCCTCGACGCGCAGTGCGACCGTCGCGGTTGAGCAGGAAGCGAGCAGAAGCTTCGCGATCCCTCGGCGCCGGTACGGGCGCGCGGTGAAGAGCTCGATAACGAACGGGCAGTCGGGTGTGTCCGGCCATGGTGCGCGCTCGACAACGAGGAGCGCGCCGGCCAGTTCGTCGCCGTCCCACGCGAGGCGGCTCAGGTCCGGCGTGAGCACCCCGTACCCGCCCTCGAAGCTGAGGTTGATGTCCTCGAGGGCCTCCTGTTCGGTCGCCGCCGCGACACCCGGGTCGTACGCCTCGAAGTACAACCGGGCAAGCGCCGCGGCATCCTCGAGCGTTGGCGGACGCAGTACGACGCCCGGGACCTGCGGCGTCGGTACTGCGGCTGCGGGGCGGATCAGGATCATCTGTTGGAGGCCGCGCTGATGAACGCGCCGAGGTCCGCGGCCTGCTGGACGCGGGACTCCTCGTGGACGTACATCATGTGGCCGGCCGGGTAGTACTTCGTCTCGATGTTGCCGGCGAGCTCCGCGGGGATCTGCAGGCGCGCGAGCGTGTGCTCGGTGGCGAAGTACGGCGTGGCGCCGTCGTAGTGCCCGGACGCGACGTACACCTTCAGATGCGGGTTCACGCGCATCGCCTCGGCGAGCTTCTCCGCGACCGTGATCTGCTGGCCCTCGAACTCCTTGAACGACCAGTTCTTCGCGGCGTCCATGTTGATGATCTCGTACGGCACATCGTTGGAGTAGCCGAGCTCGATGCGCACATAGTGGTTCAGCGCCGCGGAGTACGGGCCGGTGATCGCGTTCATCGACGGGTCGCGCTCGGGGGTCTCCGAGCCGTAGTCCGGGTTCCAGCCGGTGAAGCGGCCGTCGATGCGTCCGACCGTTCGGCGTTGCGCCCTGAGCAGTTCACCGAAGAACCTCATGTGCTCGATCCGCAGGTTCACGCGATCGATGTAGTCCTCGCTGAGCCCGGTCAGCTCGGCCAGCCGGGTCACCACCTCGGCCCGGTAGTCCGCCGGGATCCTGTTGCCCTGGGCAAGCGCATTCGGGTAGCGGCCGGCCGCGAAACGCTCCGCGTCGGCGAGCAGTTCGTCCAGCTCACGGTCCGGAACAAGACCGTGGTAGTGCGCGATCGCTGCGTACGTCGGGAGGAACAGCGTGTACGGCAGGTCGTTGCCCGGCGTGAAGTCCAGCGTGCCGAACTCCAGTACGACCGAGATCAGCATGACGCCGTTCAGGTACATCCCGTACCGCTGCTGCAGATGCGCGGCCAGCCCGGCTGCCCGGGTCGTACCGTACGACTCACCGGCCAGGAACTTCGGCGACATCCAGCGGCCGTTCCGCGACGTCCACAGCCGGATCACCTCACCGACCGACTCCAGGTCGCGCGTGAACCCGTGGTAGTCCCCCGGCTTCTCCCCCTCCGCGGCCCGCGAGAACCCCGTCGACACCGGGTCGATGAACACCACGTCGCTGTGCTTGAGCAGCGTCTCCGCATTGTCGACAATCTCGTACGGCGGCGGCGCGAGCTC
>DASSDE010000824.1:0-8843 GCA_035697365.1 Kribbella sp.
CGTGATCGGGCTGTTCTACGGCGTCGGCTACTGGAACAGCTTCTTCAACGCGATGTTGTACCTGAACGACAGCGCCAAGTGGCCGCTGCAGCTGGTGCTGCGGACGTACGTCGTGAACGGCGTCGAGATCGGCGGCCAGGACCTCGGCCTCGGCAGCGAGGCGGTACCGCCGCAGACCTCCATCCAGATGGCGATCCTGATGATCTCGATCATCCCGGTGCTCTGCGTCTACCCGTTCATCCAGCGGCACTTCGCCAAGGGCGTCCTCACCGGCGCCGTCAAGGGCTGACCCACAGACTTCGAAGAGAGGGAACACCAATGAGTGTCTACGATGCGCGGCTCGGCCGCAGAGCCGTGCTGGCCGGTGCCGCGGCGCTCGGGCTGGCCGGGACGGCCGCCTGCTCGAACGACGGCCGCGGCGCCTCCAGCACGGGCAACGACGCGGCGACCCAGACCAAGATCCGGCCCACGTACGAGCGCTACACCGGGGTCAAGCCCGACATGGCGGGCGCCGAGTACAACATCCCGGACGCGTTCAACAAGTACCCGGCGAACCCGGTCCAGGCGATCACCCAGGCGCCGGGCGACGGCAAGCCGATCACGGTGACGACGTACACGAACACGCCGATCCCGCCGAAGCTCGAGCAGAACACGTTCTGGCAGGAGTTCAACAAGCGCGTCGGCTCGCCGGTCCAGGTGAACCTGACGCCGTCGGTGGACTACGACAAGAAGTTCGCCACCGTGGTCGCCGGTGACCAGCTCGGTGATCTGTTCGTGGTCGGCGGCATCCCGCAGAAACCGCAGATGCTGGCGGCGAAGGCCGTCGACCTGACCCCGCATCTGTCCGGGGACAACATCAAGAAGTACCCGTACCTGGCCAACCTGCCGGAGATCGCCTGGAACTCGGGCATGTTCGACGGCAAGATCTACGGTGTCCCGATCCCGCGCGGCGCGATCAGCTCGCAGGTGATGTACAGCCGCGGCGACATCCTCAAGGCGCAGGGGCTGAACCCCGAGGTGAAGAGTCCCGACGAGTTCGTCGAGCTCTGCAAGGGCCTGACGAACAAGAAGCTGAACCGCTTCGCGCTGGCCACCGCGCCGACCCAGTTCGTCCGGAACATGTTCGGGATCCCGAACAACTGGAGCAAGGACGGCGAGAAGCTGGTCAGCAACCTGGAACACGACGGCCACGAAGAGGTCTTCGCGATCCTGCAGAAGCTCTGGAAGTCGGGCTACATCCACCCGGACGCGTACGCCGGGCAGAACCTGGACATGAAGACCCGGTTCGCGAACGGCTCGAGCCCGCTCGTCCAGGACACGCTCAGCGGCTGGCCGACGTACCTGCAGACCTTCACCGACGACAGCGCCGAGATCGCGATCATCGCGCCGCCGAAGCACGACGGCTCGGGAGCGGGCAACGTCTGGCTGGGCTCGCCCGCGATCGGCGTCACCGCGATCAGCAAGAAGGCCGAAGCCCGGGTCGAGACCCTGCTCGGCTACCTGAACTTCCTGGCGACACCGTTCGGGACGCAGGAGTACCTGTTCCGCAAGTACGGGCTCCCCGGCGTGCACCACAAGTTGGTCGACGGCAACCCGGTGCTGAACGCGAAGGGCTTCAGCGAGGTCCAGCTGGGCCTGATGTACCAGGCGGACGGACCGTGGACGATCTTCCTGCCCGAGAAGGCCGGCAGCGCCGAGAACCAGTTCAACGCGATGAAGACCGTGATCCCGACCGCCCTGGCCGACCCGGCCGCCGGCCTGTACTCCGAGACCAGCAACCGCAAGAGCAAGCAGCTCAACGACGCCATCAACCAGGTCACCGACGACATCGTGCAGGGCCGCAAGCCGGTTTCGGCCTGGGCGCCGGCGGTCAAGAAGTGGAAGAGCGACGGCGGCGACAAGATCGCCGACGAGCTCGCCCAGGCACTGAAGGCCGCGGGCTGACCCGCCCGCCGGTCAACGCATCTCACCACAGATCGGAAGGAACACCTTGTCCTCCAGTCAGCCCATCAGGTTCGCCGCCGTCGGACTCGATCATTCGCACATCTTCGGTCAGGTCGGCGGCCTGATCCGGGCCGGCGCCGAGTTCGCCGGGATGGCCACCGACGACCCGACGGCGTCGGTCGCGGTCAAGCTTCGCGAGCGGTACCCCGACGTCCCGGTCGTCGACGACCCGGACGAGCTGATCGCGACCGACGGGATCGACCTGATCGTGACCGCCGCCGTACCGGACCGCCGGGGGCCGATCGCGGTCGCCGCACTGCGGGCCGGCAAGGACGTGGTGGCCGACAAACCCGGGTGTGTCACCCTCGAGCAGCTCAAGGACGTCGAGCGCGCGGTCGCCGAGTCCGGCCGGTTCTGGTCGGTGACGTTCTCGGAGCGGTTCGAGGTCCCGTGCGTCCTCAACGCCGGCGAACTGGTCCGGGAGGGCCGGATCGGTACCGTCGTGCAGACGATGGGTGTCGGGCCGCACCGGATCGGGGACCGGGCACACCTGGCCGGCGGCGACGGCCGTCCGGACTGGTTCTACGACAAGGCGCGGTACGGCGGCATCATCACCGACATCGCGTCGCACCAGATCGACCAGTTCCTGTGGTTCACAGGGGCGCGGACCGCGGAGGTGGTGGCGAGCACGGTCGGAAACTTCGCCAACACCGACGAGCCCGGGCTCCAGGACTTCGGTGAGGTCCTGCTGCGCAGCGACAACGCCCAGGGATACGTACGGGTCGACTGGTACACGCCGGACGGCCTGCCGACCTGGGGCGACGGGCGGCTGACGGTGCTCGGCACCGAGGGCTACATCGAGATGCGCAAGTACGTCGACCTGGAAGGCCGTCCCGGCGGCAACCACCTGTTCCTGGTCGACAAGGAGGGCACGCATTACATCGACTGCTCGGACGTGCAGACGACGTACTCCGCCGACATCGTGCGGGACGTCCGGGAGCGGACCACCACGGCCGCACCGCAGGAGCACACGTTCGAGACGATGCGGCTGGCGCTGACCGCCCAGCAGAACGCTGCCATCCGCGGAGCGGCCCGATGACGGATGCGGACCAGGTCCTGAAGGTCGCGATCGTTGGCTGCGGCAACATCAGCCGCTCGCACGTCAGGGCGTACGCGAACACCGGCCGGACCGATCTCGTCGGCGTCGCGGACATCGTCGTGGAGAAGGCGCAGAAGCTGGCCGAGCAGCACAATTCGACGCCGTACGCGAGCGTCACCGAGTTGCTGGCGGCCGAGGATCCGGACCTGGTCTCGGTGACGACGCCGCCCGGCAGCCATGCCGAGATCGCGATCGAGGTGCTGGCGGCCGGCAAGTCGGTGCTCCTGGAGAAGCCGCCGGTGCTGAGCCTCGCCGAGATGGACGCGGTCGCGGCGGCGGAGCGGGCCAGTACGGGCTCGGTGCTGGTCGTCTTCCAGCACCGGCACGGCTCCGGGGCGTTGCGGGCCGCGGACCTGCTCGGTCGCGGCGCACTCGGCCGGCCGCTGGTCGCGGTCTGCGAGACGCTGTGGTTCCGGCCGGTCAGCTACTTCGACCCGGAATGGCGCGGCACCTGGGTCGGTGAAGGCGGGGGGCCGACGCTCGGTCACGGCATTCACCAGATCGACCTGCTGCTGCACCTGCTCGGACCGTGGCGGACGATCAGCGCCACCGCCGTACGGCTGGATCGACCGGTCGAGTTCGAGGACGTGTCGCTGGCGACGGTGACGTTCGAGAGCGGTGCGGTGGCGAGCGTGGTGAACAGCCTGCTGTCGCCGCGGGAGCTGAGCCGGATCCGGATCGACACGACCGGTGGAACGCTCGAGGTGAACCACCTGTACGGCTACGCGGACAAGGACTGGACGTTCCACCCGACGCCCGACGCGGCCACGGCGGCGACGCTCGGCATGGATCCCGGAAACCGGAAATCTCCCGCCGAGGCTGACGGTGCCGAGGCCAACCCGTGGACCGCGTCGGCCGGTACGGACGAGCCGAGCAACCACATCGCTCAGCTCGGTCATCTCGTCGACGACCTGCTCGCCGGCAGGTCCCACGACACGACTCTGGCCAGCACGCGACCGACGATGGAGTTCGTCGCCGCCCTGTACGCCTCGGCGATGACCGGCGTCCCGGTCAACCGCACCGAACTGACGCCGGAACACCCGTTCTACCAAGCACTCAACGGAGGAATCCCCGAACCCCGGCGCAGTGACTCGTTCCTGACCTGAGCTCTAGGAGGCGTCCGGCGAACGCAGGCCGATCAGTACGTTCTCGGTGTCGCGAACGTAGCTGAGCCGGCCGACGCCGGGGAGTTCCTGGATCTCGCCGACCGGAGTGCCGCCCGCCACGCGGGCGGCCTCCAGTGTCGCCTCGAGGTCGTCGACCTCGATCCACGCGATCGTCGGCTGCGACTGGTACCGGCTGCTCATGATCGCGCCGTCGATCCCCGCGCCGGCACCGGTCTTCGCGAGCAGGTACCCGTCCGGTACCGATGCCGGCGTCACCTCCCAGCCAAACACCTTGCGGTAGAACGCCGCGGCCCGATCGTGGTCCTCGGCAACTATCTCGACATGAATGATTCGTCCCATGTCCTGATCCTCACCCGTCGCTGCGGGGTTCGTCTTGGACGGATCTTCCATGCATCAGCGCTGCGATTCCGTTCTGGACAGCGCGGAACTCGGTGGCGCTCAGGCCGGTGTAGCGCTTGAAGTCCCGGGCCGCGTGCGCCTGGTCGTAGTAGCCGTGGAACGCAGACAACGCCGCGGCCGCGTCCGCAGGACCACCGAGCAGTCCGCCCGCAAAGTGGTAGTACCGGATGATCTCGGCGTACTGCTTCGGACCGATCCCCACGTCCCGCCGAAACAGCCGGTACAAGGTGCTGTACGACGTCGCGCACCGCCGTACGACGTCCGCGACCGCCACCTGTCCGTGCAACTCGTCGATCGCTCGTACCGCTTCGACCGTCACCGACCGTACGGCGGTGTCCCTCAACCGCGCCGCGAGGAATCCCGCGAGCCGCTCCGCCCGTTCGACCCCGAACGGCACCGCCCGGAGCTCCGCCACCAGCCCTGCCACGGCGGTCTCCCCCACCCAGTCCTTCAGCTCGAGCACTTGGTCCACCAACGCCGGCAAGCCGAACGCGGCCAGCCCCCACGGCGTGAACTCGACGCCCGCATAACTCGCCGTACCGACCTGCCCGAGCACGTGCGGCCGCGTCATCACCCCGAACACCGACGCCGCGTTCACCCACTCGGCGCCGGTCACCGGATCGTGCCGCGTCCCCGGATCCCTCAGCGCCACAGCCAGCCCAGGCCGCCCGTCAGGAATCAACACCTCCCGCCGCAACTCAACAAGCGGCGCGGCCTCAACCAGCCACACATGCTCGACCACATCCCGCAACCGCACGGGAGGCTGAAACCGCTGATAGCTCACAAGGCAGATCGTAAGTCTCTGGCGGTGGGTGGATCGGTTACCGTTGAGCGGTGACGACTGCTGAGGAGTTCCGGCTGCTGGGGTTTGCGGAGGCCGATCGGGAGGCCGCGGAGGCGTTCGCGCCGGATCCGGTGGCGGTGAAGGACCTGGCCGACCAGCTGCGTGCGGCGGTCGGGAAGCTCGGGAGCGAGCCCGATCCG
Organism: Kribbella sp.; assembly: GCA_035697365.1. Taxonomy (GTDB): domain Bacteria; phylum Actinomycetota; class Actinomycetes; order Propionibacteriales; family Kribbellaceae; genus Kribbella. The sequence goes on from DASSDE010000824.1 coordinate 5,614, forward strand.
CGGTTCCCCGAGGACCCGCGGGTCTCGGTGCAGGCGTACCTGGAGACCGTGCCGGACATCCGCCGCTTCCACACCGAACGCGGCATCCCGGATGACATCAGCTGGGCCTCGCTCGCCGACCTCGGGCAGCAGCTCAAGGTCAACCGGCGGACCCACGGCGACTACGGCCTCGAGACGCACTGGTGGCTGCGGCACTTCTGGAACGGGCAGATCTACTCGCTCGGCCGGCTGCAGTACATGCTGTACGAGGTCAGCGACGACGACCCGGTGCCGGGCGTGCCGACCGGCGAGTGGGTGATCGGCGTGCACATCCCGGAGACCGGCCCGCTGACGCCCGAGCTGGTCGACGACAGCCTGCAGCAGGCGCGCGAGTTCTTCCCGCGGTACTTCCCGGAGCACCCGGTGCGGATCGCGACGCTCTGGTCGTGGCTGATCGACCCGTACCTGCTGGACCATCTCCCGCAGGACTCGAACATGGTGAAGTTCGGCCGCCGCTTCACGCCGTATGGGACGCCGACCGACAGCCAGGACAGCGCGATCTTCTTCACGTTCCGTACGCACGGCACCGACCACCTCGACGAGCTTCCGCAGGACACCACCTTGCAGCGGCTCGTTGTCGGCCGGATCAAGGACGGCGGCACGTGGCAGAGCGGGTACGGCTACCTGGAGCTATGACGGTCGGGGGTGGTTGCTCGGTACGCCGTACTTGGTCAGCCAGCTCGCCAGCTCCATGTTCGACACGCAGCGCACGTCGGGCTGTTTGCACGTCTCCTGCACGAATTGCGTGAGCGCGTCGGAGTACACGCTGTTGTTCCAGTGATTGAAGTGGTTGCCGAGGAACAACGGCGGGTTGCCGCTCGCCCGCGACTTGGCCAGCGCCGCGCGGTACGTCGCCAGCACCTGCGCCTTGAACGCCGGTGCCTGGGCGAGCGGGGCCTTGCGAGCCTGCGTCTGCGCGTACCAGAGGTTGTAGTCCATCGTCAGCGTCTTCTTGCTCGTGCCGGCGAGCGTCACGGACTCGAGCGGGAAGTTCCACACGCCGTTCTGCTTCTTCGGCCAGGTGATGTAGCCCGGCGCGGACGCGTCGTACAGCATGCCCCGCTGCACCATGGCGGCCCGGTACGCGGCGCGGTTGCCCTCCAGGCACGGCGTCCGCATGCCCTTCACGGTCGCCGGGTCGAACGGCGGCGCGACCGTCTTGCCCGCCGCGAGCGACGGCCCGGTCCGCACCATCCGGTCGAACGCGGCCAGCTCGGCGGTCCACTGCGCGGTCGTCCAGCGGCCGATGCCGTTCGTACCGCAGAAGTGCCCGTTCGCGTGGGTGCCGATCTCGTGGCCCTCGGCGATCGCCTCCCGCAAGACCTTCGTCCGGCCGAGGATGTTGGCGTTGTCGCCCCAGCCGATCTCGGACGCGCCGGGCTTCTTGTACGGGGGTTTGTAGTCGGTGCGGCGCGCCTCCGGGTACAGGTACGGGCCGGACAGGAAGAACGTCATCCGCGCGTTCACCTGCTTGGCGACGGCCCGCCAGTGCGCCCAGAGTCCGAGGTCACCGGCGCCGTCGAACGAGACCACGACGAACAGCGGCGGCTTGCCCGTGGGCAGCCGGCCCGGGAACGCCCGCAGTACCGGGGCCGCAGCAGGCAGCTTCCCAACCGGAGGCGGCGTCGTGGCCGGTGTCTTCACAGGCGTCGAGGGCTTCGTGGACGTCGGCGCCTTCGAGGGCGTGGCGCTGGGTTCGGTGGTCGGCTTGGCGGTGGGCTTCGGCGAGGGCGACGAGGCGCCCTCCAGCGGCACGTCGGCACACCCTGCCAGGACCGCTGCACCGACGAGCACAACGGCCGCGAGGTTCACCCCAGCCCTCACCACCTGTCTACTGACGCATGGAACGCCGCAAAGGTTGGTGCGGGACACGCACCTGCCCGCGAACCGGGGCGGTGATTGTTAGGCGGCCGTGACCTTCGCCGCACGGCGCCGGGCCACGATCCGGCGGGAGGTTTCGACGACGAGACCGATCGTCGCGGCCAGGCCCAGGCTGAACGCGAGCCCCTTGAGCTGGTCGTGCGCGAACGCGTCGCCGCCGACGTACCCGAGCAGGGCGACGTAGGTGTAGGCGATCGTCACGCCCGCGAACGTGAACACGATGAACTTCTTGAACGAGTACCGCGTCGCGCCGGCGGTCAGCGTCGCGACCATCCGCGCACCCGGGATGTAGCGGACCGTCATCAAGATCAGCCCGCCGCGCTTGTGCAGCGCGGCAGAGACCCGTTCGTAGAGCTGCTGTCGGCGCTCCTGGCGCTTCATCCAGCGGTGCAGCGCCGGGCCGGAGCCGCGGCCCAGGAAGTAGCACAGGGACTCGCCGATGACCGAGCCCAGCATCGCGACCGTGATCACGAGCAGCAGATTCTGGTGGCCGGCGGCCGCGGCCATGCCGGCGGTGATCACCATGCCCTCGCTCGGAACCACCGGGAACACCGCGTCGACCGCCGCGGCGACGAACAGAATGAGCAGCAGCCAGTGCGAGGCCATCGCAATACCGAGCAGGTGTCGCGCGACCTCCATCAACTCTGTCACCCCGAAAGCATGCCATTGCTCGTCAAGGTTGGCGCAATCCCACCGCTGTCATTCAGGCGCGGTTCACGCTCTGTTCAGGTCTCGCAGCGGGGAGTGGTCAGAGCAGTACGGGCAGTTCGCGGATCGCGTTCATCAGGAAGCTCGGGTGCCGCGGCGGATCCTGCTCCGGTACGGCGAGCCGCAGCCGCGGGAACCGCGCGAACAGCAACTCCAGTGCGACTCGTCCCTCCAGGCGTGCCAGCGGAGCACCGAGGCAGTGGTGAATGCCGTGCCCGAAGGCGAGGTGTGCGGAGTCGGAGCGGGTGACGTCGAGTTCGTCGGCGCGCTCCACCTTCCGGACGTCGCGGTTGGCCGGCAGCAGCGCGAACACGATCACCTCGCCGGCCTCGATCCGGGTCCCGGCGATCTCGATCGGCGCGCGGGCGACGTACGGGATCGCGGCCTGCAGCGGGCCGTCGTACCGGAGCAGTTCCTCGACCGCGGCGGGCAGCCGATCGGGCTCGGCCTTGAGCAGCTCCAGCTGATCGGGATGCCGAAGCAGAGCGTGCACTCCGTTACTGATCAGGCTGACGGTTGTCTCGTGGCCGGCCGCGAGCAGCAGGAACACCATCGAGGTGAGCTCGTCCTCGCTCAGCCGGTCGCCGTCGTCCTGGACCGCG
>DASSDE010000825.1:0-2258 GCA_035697365.1 Kribbella sp.
GGTCGGCATCGTGATCCAGCCCTGGCGGCTGATCTCGGACCCGTCGATCTACATCTTCGTCTGGCTGTCGTTCTACGGCGGCCTGCTCGCGTCGGTGGCCGGCGTCCTGATCGCGGGCTACTGGCTGATCGACCGTACGCATCTGCAACTCGCCGATCTCTACAAGCCGAACGGCCGCTATTGGTACTCGGCCGGCTGGAACTGGCGCGGTGTGGTGGCGACGCTGTTCGGCTCACTGCTCGCGGTCGGCGGCGCGTACTCGAACCCGGGCGCCGGCCCGTTCCCGGCCGACGGCCTGATCCCGTTCCTGAAGCCGCTGTACGACTACTCGTGGGCCGTCGGGCTCGTGGCCGGATTCCTCGCGTACTTCGTTCTCACGCTGACCGCGCCGAACCGCCAGTCGACGGCCACGCATGCGGCTCCCACTTATTAACATGGGCAGGTGGCTGACAGGTATGGGAACGACGTACTCAGCGGGGACTGGCGCAAGCCCAAGAACGGGCGGACCGTCGAGGTCGAGATCGAGAAGGGCATGGTCGTCGAGGAGCCCAGCTCCGGGTTCGTCGGCGCGATCGTGCGCTGGGAGCACGGCGTGGTCGACCTCGAGGACCGGCACGGCAAGATCCGTACGTACCCGCTCGGCCCCGGCTTCTGGCTGGACGGCAAGCCGGTCAGCCTGAAGCCGCCGAAGAAGGCCGGTCCGGCGAAGAAGACCCGGACCGCTTCCGGCTCGGTCGCGGTCGACAACGTCCGGGCCAAGGTCGCGCGGGCCAGCCGGATCTACGTCGAGGGCCGGCACGACGCGGAGCTGGTCGAGAAGGTCTGGGGCGACGACCTGCGGATCGAGGGCGTCGTGGTCGAGTACCTCGAGGGTGTCGACGACCTGGTCGAGATCGTGAACCGGTTCCAGCCCGGGCCCGGCCGGCGGCTCGGCGTGCTCGTCGACCACCTGGTCGAGGGCTCCAAGGAGTCGAAGATCGCCGCGCAGGTGAGCAACCGGTACGTGCTCGTGGTCGGGCACCCGTTCATCGACATCTGGGAAGCGGTCAAGCCGTCGGCGGTCGGGATCAAGGCATGGCCCCGGATCCCGCACGGGCAGGACTGGAAGAAGGGCGTGCTGCAGGCGTTCGGCTGGCCGGCCACCGACCAGGCCGACGTGGCGGCGGCCTGGAAGCACATCCTGTCCAAGGTGAACAACTTCGCGGACCTCGACCCGGCCCTGCTCGGCCGCGTCGAGGAACTCATCGATTTCGTGACCCTGGACTGATCTCCGGCATCCGCCGCTCGATCCACGCGCGGATCCGGCGGCGGGCGCGACGTACGTAGAAGGTAATCACGCCGAGCACCGCGCTGAGTGCGAGCACCGCGCCGGCGAGCACCGCGGCCGGGATCCGTACGGCCTCGACGATTCCGGAGAGCACCAGCAGTACGACGCCGGCCGCAGCTGTTGCCGCTGGCAACCATGGCTCGAAGATCACGGGACGCTGCGCGGGGGTCAGCTTGACGCCGCGCACCATCCGCTCCCACACCGTCTCGCGCGCCGGTTCGGTGAACCAGCGCGCTGTCCGCAGCAGCCACGAACCAGGCTGATGCTTGCGGCCCGCAGCCGCCTTCACCCAGCTGCCGACCTGCGGACCGAGACCACCGGAGACGTCGACCATCCGGTCGGCGATCCCCTTGGTGATCGCGCGTCCTTCGGGTGAGGCGTTCAGCTCGTCCCGCATCGTCACCAGCGCGCCGACGCCGGCATCGACCGGGAAGTCCCTGGCCAGTCGCTCGATCCGCTCGGCGACCGCGTCGAGCTGCCAGCCTTCGGCCTGCAGGACCTGACGCTGGGTCTCGCGGATCCAGTCCGCGTCCGCACCGAGCATCGCGCCGAGGTGCGCGACGCAGTGCAACCGGCCCATCAGCCAGTCCCACCGCCGCCAGTCGGCCGCTCCGAACGCGCCGAAGTGGCCCACCTGGCTGCCGTACAGGATGCGGTCGTTCAGCTGGTTGGCGATCGATCCTTCCTGCAACTCGTCGAGCACCTCGAGCGGGATGTCCGGCCCGAGGCGAAGGAACTGGAACGGGGCGCTGCGCTGCTGCGGCGTCCGTGCCGACGTACAGCGGGAAACGATCTCGACCTCGAGCGCCGTGTCCACGAGCTCCCAGCCGACCACCGCGATCAGGGTGGCGAAAGCGTCGCCGAGCGCGCGCTGGATCTGCAACTGCTCGAAGATGTCGTTCAGCCCGACCGCGACCGCTTCGGCGCCACC
>DASSDE010000826.1:0-9638 GCA_035697365.1 Kribbella sp.
CGCACCCGATGGTCGAGCTGGCGATGTTCCGGAACCGCGCGTTCAGCGGGTCGCTCGCCGCAAACACCGTCGGGACCCTGGCGCTGGTCGGCAACGCCGTGTTCCTCACCCAGTACCTGCAACTCGTCCACGGGCTCTCGCCGTTGAAGGCGGCGCTGTGGTCGCTGGCGCCGTCGGTACTGGTCGGTGGCGCGGCTCCGCTGGCGACCGCGCTGGCCGGGAAGCTGGACCGTGCGTACGTGATCGGCGGAGCGTTCGTCCTCGCCGCCTCCGGGTACGGCGTCCTCACCCAGGTGCACGTCGGCTCGTCGCTGGTGGTGCCGCTGCTCGGAGCCGGTCTGCTGGCCGCCGGCCTGGTGATGGTGATGACCCTGGTGACCGAGGCGGTCGTCGGATCGGTGGCCCCGGAGCGCGCCGGCTCTGCGTCCGCGGTGATGGAGACCTGCGCGGAGTTCGGCGGGGCGCTCGGGATCGCGGTGCTGGGTTCGATCGGTACTGCGGTCTACCGCTCCGACGTACCGGCCGACCTGCCGGCCGCCGTCGCCGCCCCGGTCCGCGAGGGACTGCCCGCCGCCACCGCCGCAGCCGGCCACCTCCCCGCCGAGCTGGCTGAGACCGTGCTGACCACCGCTCGCCACGCCTTCACCCACAGCATGAACGCGGTAGCCCTGGTAGGAGCCCTCCTCCTCCTGGCCACCGCCATCACCACCACCCTCGTCCTCCGAGGCACCACCCACCCGAACCCGACCAACGACGAGCCCGCGCCGACCGCCGCCCCGGAACCCGAGGAGCCGAACCTGCTCTCCGCAGTCTGACCCGGCCCCAGCCCACCACCTCAGCGGTTAACCCCTGAGGTGGTGGGTTCTCTGCTGTTACACGAGGGAGGAACCCACCATCCGAGGGGTTAACCCGTCCCGTGTCGCGCCGCGCGGGTGCTGGGTTGGGGGAGCGGGGGAGTGGGTGGTTAGCGGGGTGGGCGGCGGGGGGTGTTGCCGGGGCGGCGTTTGAAGGGGGAGCGGTTGCGTTCTTCGGTGGGTTCTTCGGACCAGGGGGCGGGGGTGTCGGCGGTGTTCTCGTCCTCTTCGGGTTGGCCGCTCCACCAGGGGCCGATCGGTTGTTCGGGCGGGGGCTGCCGGCTGTCGGAGCGCCATTCGACGGTCGGCTCGTCGTGCGAGGTGGAGCGGCGTTCCCGGTTCGCGCGCTGCTCGGCGACGCTGAGGATCGTCCGGGTGGTGCTGTCCGAGTGCTCGTCGTACGACGGACCCTGCTGGCCTTCGCGATGCGGGTCGGTCTGATGCGGGTGGTGGTGCGAGGGGCCGTCCGTACGTGGCCCACCGAGACCGCCCGGACGCAGCGGCCCCTCGCTAGGACGTTGGACCGGGCGCATCCGCAGTACCAGGAAGACGACGACGAGCAGTACGCCCGCGAGGAACCCGAACCCGAGCCGCGGGATCAACGGCAGCACGATCCCGCACCCACCACCGATCACCCACGCGAGCTGCAGCACCGTCTCCGAACGGGCGAACACCGACGTACGCACGGACTCCGGAACGTCGCGCTGGATCATCGCGTCCAGCGACAGCTTGCCGAGCGAACTGCACAACCCGGCCACCAGGCCGAGCGCAATCAGGATCGGCAGGCCGTACAGCACCGCAACCGCGACCGCGACGAGGGCGTCCGCGAGCAGCACGACCAGGACGACGCCTTCGGGTTTGCGTGCCTTGAGCAACGAGCCGAGCAGGGTGCCGAGGCTGTTCCCGATCCCGGCCGCGCCGATCACGGCGGCGGCCGCGACCGCGCCCTTGACCCCGCTGATCGGCTGGTCGCGGAGCAGGAACGCCAGGTACATGGTGAGGAACCCGGACACGAACCGCAGCCCGAGGTTGCACCGGATCCCGCGCGCCACCGCCGAGGTGATCGCGCGCTTCCGTGCGTCGCGTCCGGCCGTACCGGTGACTTCCTCGTCGGCCGGGGAGTCGACCGCGCTGGGCAGCCGGATCGCGAGGACCAGGCCGACGATGTACACCAGCGCGGCCCAGCGCAGTGACCACTGCGGGCCGATCGCGGCGAACGCACCGGCGATCCCGGCGCCGATCGCGCCGCCCGCGACGCCGGCGAGCGAGATCCGCGAGTTGGCCGTGACGAGCGTGATCTGTGCGGGGAGCAGGCGCGGTACGGCGGACGCGCGGGTGACCCCGTACGCCTTGGAGGCGACCAGGCAGCCGAGGGCGGCCGGGTACAACCAGGCCGAACCGTGGCCGGAGATCGACGACGCCAGGCTCCAGACCAGGAACGCGCGGGCGCCGAGCGTCGCGCCGATCGCCCAGCGGCGGCCGTGCCGGAACCGGTCCAGGATCGGCCCGATCAGCGGCGCCATCAACGCGAACGGTGCCATCGTCAGCAGCAGGAACAGCGCCACGCGATCGCGCGCCTGGTCGCTCGGCACGGTGAAGAACACAGTGCCCGCGAGCGACACCGCGAAGGCAGTGTCGCCGGCTGCGTTCACTGCGCCGAGCTCGATCAGTCGCGAGAGACCTGATTCGCCGGCTCCCTGGGCGCTGGTCAGCCCGCGGATCCGGCGCCCGGTCGCCCGGCCGACCTTCCCGCTGACTGCGGCTGCCTTCTTGGACGCCGAGGCGACGCCCTCCGCGCCCACCTTCGAGGCGTGCCCGACCTTCTTCCCGGCGCTGCCGACCTTCTTGCTCGCGCTCCCGACCCGCTCGCGCGCGTCCCCCAGCCGGTCGCCGGACGACTTCGCCTTCCCGGCGTCCCCCGCGGCCGGCCCGCCGGTTCTGCCGTCCCCGGCACGTACGTCGTCACGCCCGGTGCCGGCGGGGTTGCTGCCGCGGCGGGCGTTCGGGTCGTCCGGGTCGGGGGAGTGCATGAAACCATCCTGCCTCTTCCTGGGGACAGACCGCAGGCACCGCGCGTACGCGGGTGGATCACGGGCGGTTCGGCGTCCGTCGGACGGCGTGCGAGAATGGGCGATTGTGACTCCCGTCAAAGCCCCGGAACCGGTACGCGCGAAGCCCGACGCCGTCTGCGTCGCGGCGGTCGAACCGGCGCGTGCGGCCGCGGTCGCCGAGGCCGGCGCCGCACAGGTCGGGGAGCACCTCGGCCATCAGGTCGAGGGCGAGCGCCTCGTCACGCACTATTTCGCCTCCACCCACCCCGGGTACCGCGGGTGGCGCTGGGCCGTCACGGTCACCCGCGCTTCCCGCGCGAAGACCGTCACGGTCAACGAGGTCGTCATGCTCCCGGGCGGCGACGCAGTGGTCGCGCCGGAGTGGGTCCCGTGGTCGGATCGCGTCCAGCCGGGCGACCTGCGTCCTGGCGACCTGTTCCCGACGCCTCCGGACGACCCGCGCCTCGAGCCGGGTTTCACCGACACCGCGGACGCCCCCGAGGACGTGCTCACGGTCGTCGAGGAGCTCGGCCTCGGTCGCGAGCGGGTGCTGTCGGCGTTCGGGCGCGAGGACGCAGCTGAGCGCTGGTACGCCGGCGACTTCGGGCCGACGTCCGCGATCGCCCAGGCGGTCCCGTACAACTGCCACTCCTGCGGCTACTGGATCCGCCTCGCCGACAGCCTCGGCCAGGCGTTCGGTGTCTGCGCGAACGAGATGGCCCCGGGCGAGGCCCGCGTCGTCGCGTACGACTACGGCTGCGGCGCCCACTCCGACGCCACCATCGAGAACCCGGAACAGCCCACCCCCGAGCACGCCTTCGACACCACCGGCTACGACACCCTCGAGCTGGCCCAGCCCGAAGCCTGACGGCTTTGGGTTAGTCCTCGGTCGCGGAGCGGTGGCCGGCCTGGATGGCGGTCCAGCGGCGTTTGCAGTACCACAGGCCGATCAGGCCGAGGCCGAAGCCGGCGACCGGGACCCAGAGCCACCAGTCGAGGTCGTTGTTCTTGAGGTGGCCGCGGAGCAGCAGCAGCACGACGAAGGACACGGCCCAGAGCACGATGCCGGTGATCACGCTGGGGATGCCGGACAGGTCCAGCGGCTTGACCTCGGCGTGGACCAGCTCACCGCGGGCCAGCTGGCTGGTCGGGTCGGTGCGCTTCTTGGATGCCCCCTGGTCCTCCGTCACGGGTTCAGCTTAGCCTCCGGCGTACAACGGTTTGCGGTATGTGCTCGCACCTGCCCGGTGAGACCTGGCACGATGCCGTCATGAGCTCGCCCCAGGCCGCGACGGCCCGCTCCGGTTCCGGTCCGCTGGACTCCTTCTTCAAGATCAGTGAACGCGGATCCACCATCGGCCGGGAGGTCCGTGGTGGGCTGGTCACGTTCTTCACGATGGCGTACATCGTCGTGCTGAACCCGCTGATCATCGGCACCGTCAAGGACGGCGCCGGCCAGTTCGTCGGTGGCGGCACCGACCCCGCGGCGGCGATCGCGAAGATCGCGGTGGCGACCGCGCTGGTGGCCGGTGTGGTGACGATCCTGATGGGCCTGGTCGCGAACTTCCCGCTCGCGCTCGCCACCGGCCTCGGCCTGAACGCGTTCCTGGCGTTCTCGGTGGCGACCAAGATGACCTGGGCCGACGCGATGGGCCTGGTGGTCCTCGAGGGCCTGATCATCCTGATCCTGGTGCTGACCGGTTTCCGCAGGGCGGTGTTCGAGGCGGTGCCGCTGCAGCTGAAGATCGCGATCAGCGTCGGCATCGGCCTGTTCATCACGTTCATCGGCGTCATCGACGCAGGGTTCGTACGCCGGCCCGCCGCCCTGAGCGGCCCGCCCGTCGAGCTGGGTGTCGGCGGCAGCCTCCGCGGCTGGCCGGTCGTGGTGTTCGTGTTCGGCCTGGTGCTGATCGTCGCGCTGTACGCACGCAAGGTGAAGGGCTCGATCCTGATCGGGATCCTGGCCGCGACCGTCCTGGCGATCGTCATCGAGTCGATCGCCACCATCGGCGCCCGGACCGACAAGAACCCGGGCGGCTGGGGCCTGAGCGTGCCGAAGCTGCCGGACCAGTGGTTCACGAAACCGAACCTCGACACGATCGGGGAGTTCAACCTGTTCGGGTCGTTCGGGAAGGTCGGTGTGGTCTCGGCGCTGCTGCTGATCTTCACGCTGATGCTCGCGGACTTCTTCGACACGATGGGCACGATGACCGCGATCGGCGCCGAGGCCGGCCTGAACGACTCCGACGGCATCCCGCCGAACTCGCAAGCCATCCTGATCGTCGACAGCGTCGCCGCCGCGGCCGGTGGCGCCGCCTCCGTCTCGAGCAACACGTCGTACATCGAATCGGCCTCGGGTGTCGGTGAGGGTGCCCGGACCGGGCTGGCCAGCGTGGTGACCGGGATCTGCTTCCTGATCTCGATGGTGGTCGCGCCACTGGTGACCCTGGTTCCGTACGAGGCCGCGACGCCGGCGCTGATCCTGGTCGGGTTCTTGATGATGACGCAGGTGAAGGGGATCGACTTCGACGACCTCGAGATCGCGTTCCCGGCGTTCCTGACGATCGTGCTGATGCCGTTCACGTACTCGATCTCGGCGGGGATCGGGGCCGGCTTCGTCTCGTTCGTGCTCCTCAAGCTCGTCCGCGGCAAGGCCCGCCAGGTGCACCCGCTGATGTGGGTGGTCTCGGTGCTGTTCGTGATCTACTTCGCGATCGGCCCGCTGACGGACTGGCTGACCTGAGTGGATCCGGTCGAAGAACTCCCGGCACAGTCCGCCCGGACCGGCCGGTTCACGTACGGCCTGCCGAAGGCTTTCACGCTGCACGAGGAACACCTGCTGTTCCTGCGCACCCGCGGCCCGGAGGACAGCACCAGTTGCCTGTGGTTATTGGATCGCGACGGCGCGGAACAGCTCGTCGTCGCACCCGAGGACCTGGTCGCGGGCGGCCGGCTGCCGGAGGCCGAGCGGGTACGCCGGGAACGCAGCCGCGAGCGTACGTCGGGAATCGTTGCCTACTCCTCCGATCGGACCGGTCATCAGATCGTCTTCGGGCTCCAAGGCGTGCTGTATCACCTGGACGGCCTGGACGCGCTGCCCCGGGAGATCTGGACCGCGGGTCCGGTCGTCGATCCGCGGATCGACCCGACCGGTCGGCGGGTCGCGTACGTCACCGGTCGCGAGCTGCACGTCGTGGATCTTGCTGACGGCAACAACCTCGCCGTGGCCGTGGCCGACGATCCCGAGGTCAGCTGGGGCCTGGCCGAGCACGTCGCCGCCGAATCCATGGGCCGGCAGCGCGGACACTGGTGGTCGCCGGACGGGACCCGCCTGCTCGCGGCCCGCGTCGACCAGACACCCGTGCAGCGCTGGTGGATCGCCGACCCGGCGAACCCGGACCGCCTGCCCCGCGAGGTCGCGTACCCGGCCGCCGGTACGCCGAACGCGATCGTCACCCTGCATGCCTTCGACCTCACCGGCGGTGTGGTCGAGATCCGGTGGGACCGGTCGTCGTACGAGTATTTGGCCGCTGTCACGTGGGACGCGCACGGCCCGCTGCTCTCCGTACAGTCCCGCGACCAGCGCACCGTTCTGGTGCTCGCGGGTGACCCCGACAGCGGTGAGACCAAGCTGCTCCACGAGCAGCGGGACGCGGCGTGGGTCGAGCTGGTCCACGGCACACCGGCCCGTACCGCGTCCGGCAAGCTTGTCCACACCGAGGACGACGGCGAGACCCGGCGGCTGACGATCGACGGCATACCGATCACTCCGGACGGCCTTCAGCTCCGCGGCGTCCTCGACGTGTCCGGTGAAGAAGTCCTCTTCGAGGCGAACGACGAGCCGACCGAAAGCCACCTCTGGCTGTACGACGGCGAGCTGCGCCGACTGAGCTCCCAACCAGGCACCCACAGCGGGAGCCGCGCCGGCAACGCACTCCTCCGCACGTCCAACACCGAGTCCGGCCAGACCTTCGTCGTCCATCGACCAGGCCAACCCGACCGAGCCGTCGAGTCACGCGCCGCGGAGCCGGTCCTCAAGCCGCGCATCACCTGGCTGCGCGCCGGCGACCTCGAGCTGCGTACGGCCGTCCTGCTCCCGTCGTGGTACGAATCCGGCACGCTGCCCGTGCTCATGACGCCGTACGGCGGCCCCGCGATGCAGCTCGCGATGCGGCGGTCGGGGAGTGCTTTCGTGACCGCCCAGTGGTTCGCGGAGCACGGGTTCGCGGTGGTGATCGCGGATGGTCGCGGTACGCCGGGCCGCGGGCCGGTGTGGGAGAAGACCGTCCACCTCGACACCCTGACCGGGCCCCTCGACGACCAGGTGACCGCACTGCACGCGGCCGCCGAACAGACGGGGGCGCTCGACCTGACCCGCGTCGGTATCCGCGGCTGGAGCTACGGCGGCCTGCTCGCCGCGGCCGCCGTACTGCTGCGCCCGGACCACTTCCACGCGGCCGTCGCCGGTGCAGCGCCTGCCGATCCGCGCCTCTACGACACGCACTGGCGGGAGCGGTTCCTCGGTCATCCCGACCAGAACGCCGAGATCTACGACCGGCTGTCCCTGATGACGTACGCCGCCGACCTGTGCCGCCCGCTCCTGCTCGTGCACGGCCTGGCCGACGACAACGTCTTCGCCGCCCACACGCTCAGGTTCTCGGCCGCGCTACTCGCCGCCGGCCGCCCGCACCAGGTCCTCCCGCTGTCGAACACGACCCACATGGCCGGCGGATCCGCAGCCGAGGGCCTCATGCGCCACGAGCTGGACTTCCTGTCGACGCACCTGCATCCCGCATCGCCAGGTACTCCGCGCGGGCGGTGAAGAGGTCGCGGAGTTCCGTACTGACGTTGTCGAGGAAGTCGGTGCGGAACGTGGAGTCGGTGAGCAGCGCGATCGAGTAGTAGAGGCCGGTGAAGTTCGCGATCCCGACCGCGACCTTGACGAGCGAGGCGCTGAGCACGAGCGGGTGGTCCAACAGGGTCACGTGGTACGACCAGGAGCCGACGGTCACGCCCCACTGGTCGTAGATGTGCCGGCTGATCGCGAGCATGCCGAAGGCGACGAAGAACAGTCCGACGCCCGCGCTCACCACCAGGACCTGCATCCATTGCCGGATCACCAGGCTGATGCTGAGGTTCAGCCGCTGACTGCGGCGCAGTGGTGGGCCCGAGCCGGCGTCGCGCTCGATCGCGTCCACCTCGTGCGGCAGCCGGATCAGCAGGAACAGGGTGCTCAACGCGGTGAACGCAACCACCGAGAACACGATGAACGCGGTCGGCATCCCCGCGAAGACCTGCCACATGTCGGCGGTGACGAACAGTACGAGTGAGAAGACGAGCAGCAGCGGCAGTGCCCGGATCAGGCTGGCCACCGAGTTCGCCAGCTCGCCGGCGAGGCGGCGCAGGCCCCAGTAGGTCGTGGCGATCAGGCCGTAGCCGATCACGACGTACGCGACGCCGAGCAGCAACAGGTTGCCGACGGCAATCCCGAAGAACTGGCGGAACTGCTCCTGGGTGACCACCGGCAGCAGCGCGGGCAGGAACACGAACACCGCCAGCTCCGGAATCCCGAAGCGGGTCGGCAGCGACCAGAACGGCCGCCCGCGGAACCCGTTGAGCAGGCCGAAGCCGACAACCAGCGCGACCAGCCCGCCGAGCGCGGCCAGCAAGTTCTGCCACCAGAGCCAGTCGAGCGACGTGGCGCCGAGCATCTCGATGCCGAACACCACGACGAGCAGCGGCGCGGCCCGCGTGAAGATGTCGTGCGTCGGCGACAGGTCCTCGATGAACAGCGGCAACCCCGCCCGCCGGAACCGCTGCTCGTACCGCTCCAGCTCGGCCGTCGTTCCCATGGCGGTGAACTCTAGCGTCCTGCGCGAGTGCGGGAATACCAGCGGGTGATCGTGTGTTTTTAGTTAGCAAAGGTAATGAGTTAAGGTAAAGACATGCCCGAAGTCGTAGCCCAGCAGGTGAAGAGTGACGTCGGGCTGGCGAGTGCCCTGCGGTCGTCGACCCTGCGGTTGTCCCGGCAGATCCGCCGGCAGCGTGAGCCCGGTCACGACCTCACCGCGAACCAGCTCAGCGTGCTCGGCGCGCTGGCCAAGCACGACGCGATGACGATCGGTGAACTGGCCGCCCACGAGCAGGTCAAGCCGCCGTCGATGACGCGGATCGTGACGAATCTGGAGGAGGCGGGTCTGGTGATCCGCCGCCCGCACCCGACCGACAAGCGCCAGATCGTCGTCGAGCTGACCGACCGCGCCGACCAGCTGATCCTGGCCAACCGGCGGCGCCGCGACGAGTGGCTGCAGACCAAACTGAAGCAATTGACCCATGAGGAGCGCGACATCCTGCGCAAGGCAGCACCTGTTCTCGAACGTCTGGCGGCGATGTGAGCCCCACCTTCCGCGCGTTCAAAGTCCGCAACTTCCGGCTTTACGCCACCGGTGCGATCGTCTCGAACGTCGGCACCTGGATGCAGCGTGTCGCCCAGGACTGGCTGGTCCTGGAGCTGACCCATTCAGGGACGGCGCTCGGCATCGTCACCGGCCTGCAATTCCTCCCCGCCCTGCTGTTCGGGCCGTACGCGGGGCTGGTCGCCGACCGCTTCCCGAAGCGGCAGGTCCTGACCGTCACGCAGATCGCGATGGCGAGCGTCGCACTGGTCCTCGGTGGTCTCACGATCGCCGGCGTCGTGCAGCCCTGGCATGTGTACCTGCTGGCGCTGCTGTTC
>DASSDE010000827.1:0-2854 GCA_035697365.1 Kribbella sp.
CTCCTCCAGCGCTTCGGCCGACTCGACGTCCAGGTTGTCGGTCGGCTCGTCGAGCAGGAGCAGCGTCGCACCGGACAGCTCGAGCAGGAGGATCTGGAAACGGGCCTGCTGACCACCTGACAGGCTGTCGAAGGTCTGCTCGGCCGCATGGGCCAGCTCGTACCTGTCCAGCTTCCGCGATGCCAGCTCACGCCCCATGCCGTCACGGTGGTCGTCGCCGCGGTGCAGGATCTCCAGCAGCGTCCTACCCACCAGCTCCGGGTGCTCATGCGTCTGCGCGAACCAGCCAGGCCGTACGCGCGCACCCAGCTTGGCGTTGCCCGTGTGGGCCACAGGTGCGATCTGTACGTCCCCGATCGGCTGGTGCTCCACGTCCGGATCCGACCCGCCGTTCGCGAGCAGCCTGAGGAAGTGCGACTTCCCGGAGCCGTTGGAGCCCAGTACAGCGACCCGTTCGCCGTACCAGACCTCGAGGTCGAAGGGCTTCATCAGCCCGGTCAGCTCCAGCGCTGTGCACACGACGGCCCGTTTGCCCGTACGGCCGCCGGTGAGGCGCATGCTGACCTTCTGCTCGCGCGGCAGGGCCTGCGGCGGACCTGCCTCCTCGAACTTGCGCAGCCGGGTCTGTGCGGCCTGGTACCGCGACGCCATCCCGTCGTTGTAGGCCGCCTTCTGCTTGTACATCAGCATCAGGGCGCGCAGCTTGGCGTGCTCCTCGTCCCAGCGCTTGCGCAGCTCCTCGAAGCGCTCGAAACGGTGCCGCCGAGCCTCGTGGTACGTCGAGAAGCCACCGCCGTGCGTCCATGCGGTGTTGCCGGCCGCACCGAGCTCCACCGTGACGATCTGGGTGGCCGTGTTAGCCAGCAGCTCGCGGTCGTGGCTGATGTACAGCACGGTCTTGTCGGAGCTCTGCAGCTGCTCCTCGAGCCAGCGCTTCCCCGGTACGTCCAGGTAGTTGTCCGGCTCGTCCAGCATCAGCACCTGGTCCGGCCCGCGCAGCAACGCCTCCAGCACCAGGCGTTTCTGCTCACCACCGGACAGCGTCTTCACCTCACGCCAGCGGCACCGGTCGAACGGGATACCCAGCGCCGATGTCGTACAGACGTCCCACAGCACCTCGGCGTCGTACCCGCCGACGTCACCCCAGTCCGCCACTGCCTGCGCGTACGCGAGCTGGGACTTCTCGTCGTCGGCCTCCATCATCGCCAGCTCGGCCTTGTCCAGCTTGGCCGAGGCCTGCTGGATCGCCTCCGGCGCTACGCTCAGCAACAGGTCCCGTACGGTCGACTCGTCCCGTACCGAGCCGACGAACTGGCGCATCACGCCCAGCCCACCGGACCGGGAGATGCTCCCGCTGTGCGGCTTCAGATCGCCCGCGATGATCCGGGTCAGTGTGGTCTTGCCGGAACCGTTCGCGCCGACCAGCGCGACCTTGGCGCCGTCACCGACCCGGAACGAGATGTCGTCCAGCAGCACCCGCCCGTCCGGCAACTCGTAGCCGACACCGGCGACCTCCACGTGACCCATTCCCTTAGTCTGACCGGCCACCTCGCCGGAGGCGAACCGATATCGTGGACGGCTATCCGGCAAGCCGTGCCGGACGAGGAGGAACGGGGATGGACGGGGAAGCCGCCTTCGAGCGCGTCGACGCCGAGGTACGTGACCTGGCGCTGCGGCTGAACGGCGCCGATCCGGCGGTCGTCGCGGCCGAGAGCGCGCGGCTGCGCGGCCTGGCCGAACAGATCGACGACGACCTGTGGCGCGGCCGGGCGATCTCGCGCGCCGAGCGGCTGCCGGCGCTGGCCGGCGGGCCGCATGGCGGCAGCAGCCCGGAGTTCCGGTCCGCGGAGGCCCTGGTTGCGCGGGGTATGTCCTTGCCGGCTGCAGCTGCTGACCGCCTTGCCGAGCTGCGGAGCCTCAGCGAACAGGTCGCCGTACTGGCACGGCAGGCGCCGGCGCGGGAGTCCGGGGCGATTCTGCGGATGAACAACACGCTGCTGCGGCTGATCTCGCGGCTCGAGGCCGATGACCGCCACTAAGACCGGCGCAGCGGTCGATCCGGGATCCCGGGAGTACAACTGGGTCCGGACGATCGTCGAGCTCGTCGAGAAGAACACCGGCCAGTCGAGCCGGTGGAACGGCAAGCTGCACCTCGAGGAGGGCGACGCACTCGGGACGGCCCACGCCGACGGAACGATGACCGTCAGCGACGCCAAGGTGCTCGAGCCGCTGCGGAAGGCCTTCGCCGGTCAGCCGCTGAGCGACGACGAACAGTTCCTGCTCCGGGACGCCCTGGTCACGCTGACCCACGAGAGCCTGCACCTCGCCGGCACGATCGTCGACGAGCACGGCCAGGTGCGGTACACGGACGCGGACGCTGCCCTTGAAGAAGGGCTCACCGAGACGTGGGCGCAGCAGAACGTCGACCACGCGATCTATGCGCTCGGGCTGGACCGGACGTACCCGGGGCTGGTCAACCAGAGTGCGGTGGATGCGTACCCGGCGCTACAGGCCGCCAGCGACAAGCTCGTCGCGGGCGTCGCGACTCTGAGCGGGCTGCGCGAGACCGAGGTCGTACGGCGGATGCAGGCGACGCCGGTGCACGAACGCTTCGAGGTTCTCGCGGACCTGGCGATAGAGCAGCGGATGGGTGGGGTGATGGGTGCTGAGAAGGACGCCGTACGTGCCGAGCTGGTGAGACCACTGCACGAGCAGTTCGGCAAGCTGATGGCGGTGCAGGGCGACGACACCCTCGACTACACCACCAAAGCGCAGCAGGGCAGCGTCATCGGCAGCCAGGCCCTGACCTCCTTCAGCCAAGCCCTCCTCCAAGCCGAACCCCCCCCCCCCCCAC
>DASSDE010000828.1:0-5007 GCA_035697365.1 Kribbella sp.
CCTCGGATTCGTAGACGACACGGCCGCTGACGACGGTCCGCACACAGGTCGGCGTACCTTCACTCAGGTCCGGCAGCACGGGTACGCCGGCGCGCGGATCCGTCGACCACGCGGCGACGCGCTGGTCAGGGGTCTGGACGACCAGATCGGCGTCGCTCTGCCAGATCGCGTACGTCGCCGCACTGCTCGGCGCGAGCACTCCGGCGTCGTCGATCCCAGCCGCCCGCCAGCCGCCGCGGGTGGGCGCCTGGAACGCTGCGCGAACGGTGAGCCGCGCGGACGGCTCGTGATGGAAGGCGGCCGCCCGCACGGCCTCCCAGCCGCCGAGCTCGGTCACCGGCGCGTCCGACCCGAACGCCAGGACAACGCCCGCGCGGGCGAGCGAACCGAACGGGTTCATCCCGCGCCAACGGTCGCCCACCCGCTCGGCGTACATCCCGTCCGGACCGCCCCACAGGCCGTCGAACATCGGCTGCACACTCGCGACGACGCCGCAACGGGCCAGTACGGCAATGGTTGCCTCGTCCACCATTTCGACGTGTTCGAGCCGGTGCCGCGCCGCGACCAGCGCCTGCAGGCCGACCTTCTCCGCGGCGAGCTCGAAGCCGCGGGCGATGTTGTCCAGCGCCTGGTCGCCGATGCAGTGGAACCCGGCCTGCACGTTCCGCTCGGTGCAGGCGATCACATGCTCGGCGATCTGCTCCGCCGTCAGGTAGGCGTGCCCGCGGTGGTCGGCGCGGTCCGCGTACGGTTCCCGCAGGGCCGCCGTCCGCGAGCCGAGCGCACCGTCCGCGTTCAGGTCACCGGCGAGACCCGCCAGCCCGTACGTCCCGAGGTGCTCGAAGGCACCAGGCTCACCCCAGTACAGCGTCGCGGACAGGCCGATCTCCTCGGCAACCTCGCGCACGATCGGCAGCTCCCACAGCGGCCCGATGTGCGGTGCTGCCATCTCGTGGAAGGCGCCGATGCCCTTCGAGGCCATCGAACGCAGGGCCGCCGCGATCTCCGTCCGCCGCTGCTCCGGCCCGACCAGCTCGCTCAACGCGTCCCGGACCAGGTGATTGGCCTGCCGCTCGACCCGCCCGCTCTCGTCGAAACCCTCGCCCCGCGCAACCTCCATGAGTCCGCTCGACACCACGCCCGAGTGCCCGTCCACGCGGGCCAGGTACACCCGCCGAGCGCCGCCCGCCGAATCGAGCTCCTGGGCAGTCGGAGGACGGCCCTCCGGCCACTTGGTCTCGTCCCACCCGGCGCCGTCGATCACCGCGCCCGCGGGCAGCCGGGCCGCGAACGCCGCCAGCTTGTCGAGGGCCTCGGTCAACGAGGTCGTACCGGCCAGATCCAGACCGGTCAGCGTGGCGCCCGTACCCGCGGTGTGGACATGTGCATCCACGAAGGCCGGCGTCACCAACTTGCCGTCGAGGTCGATCACCTCGTCCGCGCCGTCGGCGTACGAACCGGCACCGGTGTCGTCACCGAGCCAGGTCACCACCCCGTCATCGAAGGCGATCGCGGTCGCGTGGGGGTCGGCGGGCGAGTAGATGGAACCGTTCGTCAGAAGTGTGCGCACGCCCTAATCCTCCGCCAGCCTGCTCTCGAACAGACCACGGACACCCGGCTCGCTCCGCAGCAACTCGAGCGCGTAGTCGGCATGCCCCGGCACGTACCCGTTGCCGACCAGCATCGTCACGTCCGCCGCGAGCCCCTCCGCACCGAGTGCTGCGGCCGAGAACGAGGTGGCCATCGAGAAGAAGATCACGGTGCCGCCGGCAGCGGTCGACAGTACGGCGCCGTGCTCACACCCCGGTACGTCGACGCAGACCACGGTGATGTCCGCGGGTCCCCCGGCCTCCTCGACCGCCTGCGCCAGCGCCACCGGGTCGCGCGCGTCCGCGAGCGCGACGACATCGGCGAGGCCGGCGCCGGTGAGCCGATCCTGCTCGGCCTGGAACGGCACGATCCCGATCGTGCGGGCCGCGCCCGCGGCCCGTGCGGCCGCCAGCGACAGTGATCCCGACTTACCTGCGCCGCCAATGACTGACACGACAGGTTTAGTGCCTTTGTCGACATACGAGCGCACCACACGGGCGGTCAGCGCCGGGGCTCCGCAGACGTCCATGACCGCGAGCGACAGCTCGGGCTCGAGGTCATCGGGCAGCTTCGCGACGATCGACCGGGCGAACAGGATTGCGTGCCCCTGCGCCGGGACCTGCTCGCTCTTGCCCTCCCAGTCCTTCAGCTCGTCGGTGATCTGCAGCGGGGTGAGCGTCAACGACACGAGGGTCGCGACGCGGTCGCCCTTGCGGACACCGAGCGGAGAGTCCGGGCCGGCCTCGTCCACGACGCCGACGAGCATGCCGCCGGAGCCGGTGACCGGGTTCTGCATCTTGCCGCGGGTCTCGATGATCTCCAGGACTGCCCGCCGGATCGCAGCGCCGTCGCCACCGTGCGTCTCGGCCAGCTGCCGGTACGACGCGGCGTCCAGGTTCAGGCGCTCGACCGCGATGCGGACCTCATCGGACCAGATCTCGGGACGTACGTCGAGTTTGTCCGCCGCCTGCGGCAACACGCCGGACGGTGCGAGAACGCGGTGCAGTCCCACCGGGCTCGATGTCATGGGGCCTCCAGGGTGCGGTGCATGCGGTCGGGCAAAATAGTACTCAAAGCGGCCCGCAACGAGAATTCTTGCGGCGTATTGTTGGATCTGAGGGAAGTTCTTTCGCTATCCTCACACCAGACCGCATCATCCTGAAGCCCTGCGGAGGACCTGTGACCGACCTGATCACCCCGGAGCTCGCGCAGTCCGGCGACCACGGCGACGGCCAGCCGTACGCGTACCGGCGGGCCGAGCTGGTGGAACCGGACTGGACCCGGCTGCCCGGCTGGAAGGACGTCACGGCCGAGGAGTGGCGCTCGGTGCAGTGGCAGCGGTCGCACTGTGTGAAGAACGTGAAGCAGTTGCGTGACGTGATGGGCGATCTGCTCGAGGACCGGTTCTACGACGACCTCACCCGCGACCAGGCCGAGCGCGCGACGATGTCGATGCTGCTGCCGCCGCAGATGCTGAACACGATCGTCCCCCGGGGTGCTGCCGACTACACCGACGCGTTCTACGCGGACCCGGTTCGTCGCTACATGCTGCCGGTGTTCACCGACCGCCGGACCGACTGGCCGTCGCACCCGCACGCCACCCGGGACTCGTTGCACGAACACGAGATGTGGGCCACGGAGGGGTTGACCCACCGGTACCCGACCAAGGTCCTTGCGGAGATCCTGCCGACGTGCCCGCAGTACTGCGGCCACTGCACCCGCATGGACCTGGTCGGGAACTCGACACCGGTGATCGACAAGCTGAAGTTCGTCGCGAAGCCGCAGACCCGGCTGGACGACATGCTCGGCTACCTGCGCCGTACGCCGGGCGTCCGGGACGTCGTCGTCTCCGGTGGCGACGTGGCGAACATGCCGTGGCCGCGGCTCGAATCGTTCCTGATGAGCCTGCTCGAGATCGAGAACATCCGCGACATCCGGCTCGCGACCAAGGCCCTGATGGGCATGCCGCAGCACTGGCTGTCGTCCGACGTACTGTCCGGCGTCGAACGCGTCGCGTCGGTGGCGCGCGACCGGGGCGTGATGGTTGCGATGCACACGCACGTGAACGCGGCCCAGTCCGTGACGCCGCTGGTCGCCGAAGCGTCGAAGGCGATGCTCGAGGCCGGCCTGCGCGACGTCCGCAACCAGGGCGTGCTGATGCGCGGCGTCAACGACTCGATCCCGCAACTGCTCGACCTGTGCTTCGCGCTGCTCGACGGTGCGAACATCACGCCGTACTACTTCTACATGTGCGACATGATCCCGTTCTCGGAGCACTGGCGGGTGTCGGTTCGTGATGCCCAGCATCTGCAGCACGGCATCCTCGGCTACCTGCCCGGCTTCGCCACCCCACGGATCGTGTGCGACGTCCCGTACGTAGGCAAGCGCTGGGTGCACCAGTTGTCCGAGTACGACGAGGTCCGCGGCATCTCGTACTGGAAGAAGAACTACCGCACCGGCATCGAGCAGCAGGACCCGGAAGCACTCAACCGCACCTACGAGTACTACGACCCCATCGACACCCTCCCCACCGACGGCCAGAACTGGTGGCGCCAACACGCCGGCAACCACCTCGCCGAAGCCGAAACCCGCGCCGCCGCCTCCCGAGCAGCCGCAGAATCCCAAAAACACCTCGACCTCACCTAACCGTCTGCAACTTCCTGCAATTCGCGCATTGTGAGCCATTCGATGCGCACGGCAACCGTTAGCATCTCCCTTCGTCCGGGACAACCGATCTGGGGAGTGCATGTGCGGGTAGTCCGCTCGAGCCTGAGCGCGTTCGTCGTCATCCTGGCCGGCTGCTCGGGGATCCCGCAGCCCGACACCGTGCAATCGCTGACCCGGCCCGCGGTCACGAACGAGAGCGCGCAGGCGGTCGTGAAGCACTACAACGACGTCAACAACGCGGCCAACCGAACCCGGGACGACGCACTTATCGCCACCGTCGAGGGTGGCAACCTGCTCCGCGAGAGCCTCGCCGGCTACACGATCGACCGTGCCGTCGACAAGGCGCACAAGAAGCCGTACGAGCCGTTCTTCTCCACACGTTCACCACCTGGATCCCCGTGGCGACCAAGACGCCAGACCTGACAGGACTGCGCGAGATCACGACGACCGACAAGTCGAAGTGGACCGCGGCGCCCGGTACCGCCGCGAACGAACTGGCCGCCTACCTGACGGCCGGCGCCACGTCGCTGTACGCCGCGAAGTTCGCGCCGTCGAAGCCGGTCACCGACCTCCTGGCCCAGGTCGCCGCGGGCAAGTCGATGGCGGTGAAACAACCCAAGCAGTACCGCAGCGTGAGCAACACCTTCACCTTGGCAGACCCGCCGGTGACCTTCGCGACTGCTTCTGGCGAGGCGCTTGCCTTCGTGACTCTCAACGACGAGTACAAGGTCGAGGTCGGCTCGGGCTACA
>DASSDE010000829.1:0-8756 GCA_035697365.1 Kribbella sp.
GGGCTCAGACTACCGGCTTCGCCTGCACACGACAACGGATGTAGGACCAAGGCCTAAAGGGCTTGGCGCTCAGGAAACCAGCCGGTTGGCCGTCGACTGGTTGACCTCGGACCAGAGAGTGTCGAGGGAGAGATCCAGGACGGCAGCGATGGCGGCAATCGTGGGGAAGGCGGGAGTGGCGACCCGGCCGGACTCGATCTTGCGGAGGGTTTCGGGCGAGACGCCGGCGTCGAGGGCGGTCTGCAGCATCGGGCGGTTGCCGCGGGCGCGGCGGAGCAACGCGCCGAGGCGTTCGCCGCGCTCGACTTCCGCGGGGGTGAGCGGGAGCCTGACCATGATCCGATAATAGTACCGGGATAATATGGCCGGTATAGTTATTGCATGATTGAGATCCTGGACACCCGTGAGCTGGCGCAGGCGAAGGAGTCGGGTGCGCTGGTCGGCGGCATCCTGCAGACGCTGAAGAGCCGCACCGCCGTCGGGACGAACCTGCTGGACCTCGACCAGTGGACGAAGGAGCTGATCGTCGAGGCCGGCGGGCAGTCCTGCTACGTCGACTACGAGGCGTCGTTCGGGCGCGGCCCGTTCGGCCACTACATCTGTACGGCGGTGAACGACGCCGTCCTGCACGGCAAGCCGTTCGACTACAAGCTCGCCGACGGGGACCTGCTGACGCTCGACCTGGCCGTCCTGCTCGGCGGGATCGCGGCGGACGCGGCGATCAGCTTCGTGGTGGGAGAGACCAAGGCGCCGGCCGACCTCGCGATGATCGATGCCACTGAGCGTGCATTGGCCGCGGGGATCGCGGCCGCCGTCCCGGGCGCCAAGATCGGCGACATCTCCCGGGCGATCGGCACCGTGCTCGGCGACGCCGGTTACCCGATCAACACCGAGTTCGGCGGTCACGGCATCGGCTCGACGATGCACCAGGACCCGCACGTGTCGAACACGGGCCGCCCAGGCCGTGGCTACAAGCTGCGCCCCGGCCTGCTGCTCGCACTCGAGCCGTGGGTGATGGAGGACACCGCCGAGCTCGTCACCGACGAGGACGGCTGGACCCTGCGCAGCGTCACCGGCTGCCGCACCGCCCACACCGAACACACCATCGCCATCACCGACAACGGCCCCGAAATCCTCACCAAGGCACGGGCTTAGGGGTCTCCGGGTGCTCACGCCGATCCTCGCGACCTCCGACCCGTACGTTGCCGCCGACGAGTTCGCCGACAACGGGTGGACGCGCATCTACGCGACTCCGAAGGACTCTGCCGACCCGCTGGCGGTCGTCGAGCTGTACGGCGCCCAGGTGATGCTGGGCGTCGACTCGGAGCAGTTTCTCCCGGTCGACGCCCGGGCGCATCGCGGTGCCGGCGTGCAGTTCTACGTCGAAGTATCAGCTGACGTGATCGTGGCCGTGCATGCGGCGCATCGCGATCCTGGGCCGATCGAGCAGCGGCCGTGGGGTGTGCGGTCGTTCGTGGTGCGCCTGGCGGAGTACAGCTTCATGATCGCGACGGCCCAGTCCTCATGAGCGGGCGGTTGTGTCGAAGGTTGCTGTGATGGTGGTTCGGTGGGTGGGGCCGGTGAGGACGATGACTCCTAGTCGGGCGCCGGTGGGGTTGCCTTGGCCTTCGGCCAGATAGGCGGTGAAGCCGGTGGGGACGGTGATCGAGACAGTTGGAGCGCCGGCGGTCGTCCAGCGAGCGCGGAGGTGGCCGTCCGGCGTGGAGATGCGGCGCCAGTTGCTCAGGTGGTTGAGGCCGAGCGGCGACTCCGGGTCGGCGGGGTCGGTTGGGTCGAGCACCTCCTGGTCGCTGGCGAGCTCGCCGTCGCCGTGGAAGAACCACGTGACCGGGCGGGTCTCCGGCAGGTTGAGCTCGGTGGTGTCCGTCCAGCCTGTGTCGGTCAGTTCGACGCTGCGTTGCACCTCGTTGCCGGACCAGGCGGCGGTGCCGGTTGCGCGGTGTTCGGAGTAGCTGACGATCTTGCCGTCGCAGGGTGGTTGCGGTTCGTTGCCGACGTAGACCGTGTTGTGGGCTGCGGGTGATCGCATCCAGTTGGT
The DNA here is from genome assembly GCA_035697365.1 of Kribbella sp. Taxonomy (GTDB): domain Bacteria; phylum Actinomycetota; class Actinomycetes; order Propionibacteriales; family Kribbellaceae; genus Kribbella. The sequence goes on from DASSDE010000829.1 coordinate 2,060, forward strand.
GAACTCGGCGCCGTACCCGCTGGTTCCGAGGTCGAGGCTTCGCCAGCCGGTGGACAGCTCGACGTCGACGGCCAGCTTGTCGTGATGATCGTGCCAGCCCGAGTCCGGCCCGGAACGCATCGCGACCCGGGTCCGGCCGTCGCGCAGCACGACGATGCCCGGCCCCGGCCAGTGCAGCGAGCGTGCGGGCTCCGACGGCTCGTCAGTAACGGTGTCCGGCCCCAGGAGCAGCGCCGCGACACCCGCCCGGCCGAGCAACGGCCGCCCCTCGGCACCCGCTTGACCCGACGACGGCCGCTCGTCGACCGGCTGCTCGTCGACCGGCTGCTCGTCGACCGGCGGCGCCTCGACCAGCGAGACCTCGACTGGCGGGACCTCGACCGGCGGGACCGGGGTCGCGGACCATAGCTGACCGGCCGCGACCGGGCCTGTGGCGTAGTAGCGACCGAGGTCGATCTCCGCCTCCGGGATCAGACCGCTCGCGGCCTCGGCCTGCGTGGCGAAGGTGGACAAGGCCGCGTCCGGCCAGCCATCGCCGTACGCCGGAAGCAGACCATCGGAATAGGCCAGCGCCGGCGGAGCAGTCACAGCGCGGGCCAGTCGCGCCGTCGCCTCGCGATCGAGTACGCCCGGGCCGGCGATCTCGAGCCAGCTGAGCAACGCCGCCACTGTGTAGAAGTGATAGTGCGGGTTGATCTCGAACCAGATCCCCTCCGGGTGGAACCCTTCCCGAAGCTGAGCCTTGACCCCGACCTCCGAATCCGCGGTGAACTCCAGCAGCTCAGCGTCTCCGAGGTGGACGGCGCATTCGGCCAGGGCCGCGAGCATCCAGCAATGGATGTTGTGGATCAGCGAGACCTGCGGACGCAGCAGTTCGGCGACCTCGGCGGCCAATGTACGTGCCGCTTCCAGGGTGGCAGCAGGCAGTTCAGACGCTGCCCACCGGACCGAGCGCAGCAGGGTCAACGCCCAGATCGCCTCGTCAAGACACTGCGGCTGGACCCTGCCGGTGCCCACGTTCTGCCCGTGCGGTTCGTACTGCAGATAGTCCCGGCTGTACCGCCCGATGAGGTCCGAGATCTCCGCCGCCGCGGCGGCCTTGTCCTGCTCTCCAACGGTCCGGCAAGCACTCGCCGTACGGACGAGGATCGCGTCGCGCTGCACCTGTGCGGCGACGGCATTGTGCATGTGCGTACGCCAGGCGCCGTCCTGGACGCCACCGGCGTACATCTGTCCACACGTACTGCACCGATGATGTGCCGGATCGGCCGGGTCGAACGTGAGCCGGGTGCCGTCGGTGTCGCAGAAGTAGTGGTGCGTCCAGGCGGTCTGCTCCGTCGGCGGCGGAACCTGCAGCCGGGATCGCCAGTACTCGGCATCGGCCTTGATCTCGCTGACGACCCGGCCGGCCCAAGCCTGGTTGGCGAGCCTGTCGCGGACGCGCAGCCAATCGGGCTGCCGGGCAAGGATGGTGATCGGCGGACTGATCATGGCGGCAATTCTCCTGCACGCGCTCCGTCTGTCAGTGAGCGGCCGCGAGCCGTTCGGCGGCTTCGCGGACCAGGGCGATGAGTTCCGGGGGAGCGACGACCTGGGCGGCACCGGCCTGGGCGAGGACGGCGGCGCAGGCTTCGTGCGGGGACTCGAGGTCGGCGTGGACGATCCACCAGCCGTCGTCGGTGGGGAGCAGCGGTTCGATCGGGCGGAAGCGCCGGACGGCATGGTCGCGGACCTTCAGCACGATCGGGTACGACGGCCGCAACGCCTGGAAGTCGCGCTGCGACTGGGTCCAGTACTCCGCCAGATCGAAGCCGGCCGGCCTCGTGAACGTGTCGTTGGTGAGTTCGGCCGAGGTGACCCGCGACAGCCGGTAGGTCCGCAGTCGCCCGTCGGTGCGGGCCGCGACGAGGTACCAGGTACGGGCCTTCGCCACCAACCCGAGCGGCGCGACCGCGAACGGACCACGCCCGTCGTGCGCCTCGCCGTAGGTGATGCTGAGCCGGCGTTCTTCCCAGAGGGCCTGGCGGGAGAGGTCGAGCCAGCGGGGGATCTCGCGGCGGTCGTCCCAGCCGGCATGGTCGATCAGGAGGCGTTGCCGGGCGTACTCGGCCTCACGCCGGGTGCCTTCCGGCAAGGACGCGATCAGCTTTGTGACGGCCAGGTCGCTCGATGCGTCCAGGCCCAGGTCCGCGAGGACGTGCGCCGTCGCCCCGACGAACACCGACATCACCTCGGACGGTGTCAGCCCGGTCAGCCGGCTGCGGTAGTCGGGCAGCAACGCCCACCCGCCGCCTCGGCCGCGGATCGAGTACACCGGTACGCCGGCCAGGCTCAACGCATCCAGGTCGCGCTGGATCGTTCGCGGCGAGACTGCCAGCGCCACCGCGAGTTGCGCGACCGTCGACTGACCGCGGGTCTGCAGGTGCAGCAGCAGTCGGAGGAGCCGTTCGGCGCGCATCTTCCGACTATCTCAGGAAAACAAGCCATCAGCTGGCGTCTTTGGATCCTACGGTCGCGGACATGACTGCAGTCGAGGTGCAGAACCTCTCGATGTCCTACAAAGCCCCGGTCCGGAAAGGTGGGCTGCGGGCGGCGTTCGGTTCGCTGGTACACCGCGAGTACAAGACCGTGCAGGCCCTCGACGACGTGTCGTTCGGGATCGCCCGGGGCGAGGTGGCCGGGTTCATCGGCCCGAACGGTGCCGGCAAGACCACGACCATGAAGATCCTCAGCGGAATCCTGTACCCGACCGACGGCGCCGTACAGGTCCTCGCCAACGTGCCCTGGCAACGCCGCGCGGCCTTCCTCAAGCGGATCGCATTCGTTCGCGGCAGCCAACCCGTCGGCGGATCGCAGGAGCTGACAGTGATGGACTCCCTGGAGTACCAGCGGCTGCTCTACGACATCCCGCGCGCCGCCTACCGCAGTACTCTCACCGAGCTCGAAGCGCTCCTCGACCTCGAACCCCTGCTCGAGCGCCAACTCCGCGCCCTCAGCCTCGGCGAACGGTTGCGGGTCGGCCTCGCGCTGGCGCTGATCTACCGCCCCGAGGTGCTGTTCCTCGACGAGCCGACGATCGGACTGGACGTCAGCGCCGCGCGCCAGATCCGCACGTTCGTCCGGGAGTACGTCGAGCAGACTGGCGCAACCGTACTGCTGACCAGCCACTACATGGCCGACGTCGTCTCCCTCTGCCCGCGGCTGATCCTGATCGACCACGGGCAGGTCCAGTACGACGGCCCGCTGGTTGAGCTGTCCGCGCGCTTGTCGCCGTACAAGCTGATCCGGATCTCGGCGCAGGACGATCCTTCGGCGTTCGGTGAGGTGATCGAGAAGTCGGACGGCCAGTGGGTGCTGCGGGTGCCGCGCGACAACGTCGCCGGTACGACGGCGCGCCTGCTGCAGGCGCTGGAGGTCGTGGACCTCGCGGTCGAGGAGCCGCCGCTGGAGAACGTCATCGACCAGGCGTACCGCGAGGGGCTGCGATGAGAACCGCGGTCCTGCTGGGATTCCGCCTCCGTCAGGAGGTACTGGAGTGGTCGGGCGCGTGGTGGTTCTTGCTGACGCTCGTGGTGCAGGCAGTGGTGGCGCCGCTGATCGGGTTGTTCGTCTGGTCGGCGGTGTACCCGGGCGATCCGGCGATCGGCCGGTACTACGTCGCCGTCATCCTGGTCACGCTGATGACCGAATCGTTCGAGCAGCACACGTTCTCCGAGCGGATCTACAACGGGACGCTGAGCCACGAACTGCTCCGTCCGCAGCCGGTCGTGATCGGGGTGATCGGGACGAACCTGGCGATCCGCGCCTGGCTGACATTGCTCGGGGCACCGATCGTGCTGCTGACCGCGATCGCGCTGCGGGTCGGGTTCGACTGGTGGGCGGTGCTGCGGTCGGTGCCGTACCTCCTGCTCGCCGCCGTGCTCGTCTTCCTGTGGACGTTCCTGCTGTCGCTGACTGCGTTCTGGACCGATCGGGTGCACGCGGTGGTGGGGTTCGGCAGCCAACTGGTGTTCCTGCTCGGCGGTACGGCGGCGCCGATCGGCTTGCTCCCGGACGGCTGGCGCCGGGTCGCAGAGGTGCTGCCGTTCTACGGCATGAACGGTCTGCCTGCTGACATCGCGGCCGGTACCGGAGCCGGCGGACCGGTCGGATATCAGCTGGTTTGGGTTGTACTCCTGATGGGTGCGGTGACGTTCTTGTGGCGAGCCGGCGTACGCCATTACACGGCGGTGGGATCGTGAAGAAGTTGCTCCGCCTGCTGGGTGCGGGCTTCTCGATGTCATTGCGGCGGAGTGTGGCGTTCCGCGTCAACCTGGTGTTCGACGTACTGCTCGCGTTCACCGGCCTCGGTACGACGATCGCGGCCGTGCTGCTGGTCTTCACGCGGGCCGACACGCTGGCCGGCTGGTCGCGGGCGGAGTTCCTGGTGCTGATCGGGACGTATCAGTTGATCACCGGTCTGCGGACGATGTTCATCGACCCGAACCTGTCCTGGTTCCCCGAGACCGGCATCCGGGACGGGAAGCTGGACGGCTACCTGTTGCAGCCGGCGCCCAGTTTGTTCCTGGCCAGTCTGTCGTTGTCCTCGCCGTTGCAGCTGATCCAGTTGGTGCTCGGCGGCGGCGTACTGGGCTGGGGGATCGCGACGGCGGATCGGGCGCCTGGCGTGGGCGGTGTGGTGAGCTGGCTGGTGCTGGTGATTGCTGGGATCGTGGTGACCTGGGCGTTGAGCGTTCTGCTGGCCTGCTTGGCGTTCTGGGCGCCGAAGCTGCAGTTGGACGTCTTCTACCACTCAGCCTGGCAGTTCGGCCGGTACCCGACGGATGTCTTCGCGCGGCCGCTCCGCATTCTCCTCACCTACGTCTTCCCCATGGCTCTGATCGCGAGCGTCCCGTCCACCACACTGCTCCGCGGGCCGCGGCTCGGCGTGCTGGCGGCCGGGATTGCGGCGGCGAGTGGAGCCGCTGGGCTGGCGGTGCTGGCGTGGCGAGCTGGGTTGCGGCGCTACACCGGCGCGACCTCGTGAACTGGGGACCGGAGGTGCCGGTAATAATCCGGTCGCCGGGAGCAAGGACTGCGGCTAGCGTCGCGGGCATGGTTGACGACTTGTTCGGGGTGCCGCGGCTGGCGGCGGTGTACGACGCGCTGGATCCGGATCGTGGGGATCTGGAGCATTACGCGGCGATCGTCGAGGAGTTCGGCGTCCGGCGGGTGCTCGACGTGGGCTGCGGTACCGGTGAGCTGTCGTGCCTGCTGGCGGGCGCCGGCGTCGACGTCACCGGGGTGGATCCGGCGGCGGCTTCGTTGGAGGTTGCCCGGGGCAAGGAGTTTGCGGATCGGGTGCACTGGATCCACGGGGACGCGACGACGCTCCCGCCGTTGCAGGTGGAGATGGCGCTGATGACGGGGAATGTGGCGCAGGTGTTCCTGACCGACGAGGACTGGGCGGCGACGGTGCGCGGTGTGCACGCTGCGCTGCAACCAGGTGGGCGGTTCGTGTTCGAGACAAGGGATCCGGCGCGGCGCCAGTGGGAGGAGTGGACGCGGGAGCGGACGCACCAGATCCGGCAGATCGCGGGCGAGACGGTCGAGGCGTGGAGCGATCTGGTTGCCGTTGAGCTGCCGTACGTCAGCTTTCGCGGCACGTACGTGTTCGGGAGCGACGGTGCCGTACTGACGTCCGACTCGACGCTGTGGTTCCGCGAGCGGGACGAGGTGGAGGCGTCGTTGACCGCGGCCGGGTTCGTGGTGGATGAGGTACGTGGCGCCCCGGATCGGCCCGGGAAGGAGTGGGTGTTTGTGGCTAGACGGCTTTGAGGAGTGCCGTCAGGGTGTGGTGGGCGGTTCGCGACATGACCGGGTTGGTCTCGACGTAGTACCAGAGGCAGCCGATCGCCTGGGCGAACGACCAGCCCATCCCGCGGCGCCATTCGTCGTCGTCACTGCCGAGCGCTGCCCGGAACGCCGCGCGGGCAGTCGGGTCGAGCAGGTTCCAGGCGGGCTGGAGATCCATCGCGGGATCGGAGACCGTGAACGTACCGACGTCGATCACCCCGGCCAGCCGGCCGTCCTTGACGAGCAGGTTCCCGGGCATCAGGTCGCGATGCGTCCACGCGTCCGGCTCGGTGCGGGGAGTCGTACGGAGATCCGCCCACAACCGGGCGAGCGCGTCGACGTCGATCATGCCGCGGCTGCGCTCCAGGCCGTCGATGACGTACTCGTCCTGCGAGGTCAGTACGCCGCCGCGCCAGGATCCGGTGAAGACTCGCCCCTCGGTCGGTGCCGCTCGGAGCGCGAGAACGAACCGCGCGAGATCCTCCGCGAACCCGGTCGAGCCGGCGACGTCCGCGTCGTACGCGATCGTTCCGTCGATCCAGGTCTGGACCGCCCACGGCTGTGGATAACCCGGAGCGGGCGCACCGATCGCGACCGGCTCCGGCGTCGGGTACGGCGACATCGCGTGCAGCCGGCGCGCGGCAGCCGCCTCGTCCTCGAGCTCCTGCTGCAGGACAGCCGGCTCACCAGGCAGGATCGGCAACCGGGCTACCAGGTCGTCCCCGATGCGGAACAGGGCGTTGACGGTTCCATGGGACGGTACGGCGCGCACCGGCAGGCCGCTCCACTCCGGGAACTGCTCCTGCACAAGCCCCTCGACCAGCGCGACCGTCACATCCAGTTGTCCCTCGTGCATCACGCC